>CAZBNY010000036.1:0-13590 GCA_964493235.1 uncultured Lachnospiraceae bacterium | reverse complement strand
AAGACCTAATAGTTCATTACTTAAATATCTTTTACAGACTTTTTTTCATAGTCTCAAAAATTTTATATTTTTTCTCTGTCCTCTTGACGGGGAGCAGTTCATAAAATTATCTGCTTTTTTATTTGCTTTCTTCATTTAAGTTGTCAACTACAAGCTTCGCAAAGTCAACTATGCAGGATTTCAAAAGTACAACATATTCATCGGGAGACTTGCATTCCCTGCTTGTGAGCCACCTGACTATTGACGTTACGAAGGCGTCCGTGTAGAATGTAACATAAAACTCCGCGTCACGGCAATCAAGGAACATTTCCTCCATATATTCAGTAACGGCGACCTTAAGCACCTCTCTGAAATACTCATAAAATGAGTTCTGTCCCTCGATCTGAATAGCCTTTCTGTAAAAGTCCCTGTTTTTATAGAAATACGTACATATATCATATATCAAGTCCCATTCATTATCATACAGGCGGTTTTGTATGCCTATAATGAACTCGCTGTTGAATATCCAGTTTATGAGATCATATTTATCCTTAAAATGATAGTAGAAGCTTTTTCGGTTCATATCGCATTTTTCGCATATGTCTCCTACACTTATTTTTGAAAACGGAAGTGTCTCCATAAGCTCCTTAAGGGCAGCCGCAAGTGCTCTCTTTGTTATATTGGAATCTGCCATACCAACCTCACCTCCACAAGCTATAAATTGCGCATTTGATATACATTATAGCATGAAATTGAGATTTATCAAACCCGAATGGACAAAAAATTCCGTTTATGCTATGTTTTTTTCAATATTCGTATAAAAAGAAGTCCGGCTAGTGGCCGGTGTCATAGGAAAACATAAAAAGTGCTTTGATCGCGGTTGCTTTTTATGTCCCTGCCGGTGTTTGACTTAAGAAATACGAAATTTTTTAAGTTAAGCCACCTTATCGCCAGGCCTTTGGTCTTTCATACATATTTTCTCATATGCTTTAGGGCGCTTTTTTCCAGACGGCTCACCTGCGCCTGCGATATTCCGACTTCGTCAGAGACCTCCATTTGAGTTTTTCCCTCAAAAAACCTGAGGGTGAGTATCTTCTTTTCCCTGTCGGCCAGCTTATTCATGGCCTCATTAAGCGAAATATTATCAAGCCACAGGGCATCGTTTTCCTTGTCGTCGCTCATCTGGTCCATCACATACAATGTGTCGCCGTCATTATGATACACCGGCTCGTACAGGGATACCGGCTCCTGTATAGCCTCTAAGGCCTCCGCGACCTCCTCCGGGGTTATCTTAAGTTCTTTGGCTATTTCCTCCAGCGTCGGCTCCTTGGAGTTCTTATTGATAAGCCGTTCCTTGGCCTGAAGCGCCTTATAGGCTGTGTCCCTGAGCGACCTGCTGACCCTTATAAAGTTGTTGTCCCTTAGATACCTTCGTATCTCTCCTATTATCATCGGCACAAGGTATGTCGAGGGAAGGACATTCAGAGTTGTGTCAAAATTGTCTATCCCCTTTATCAGCCCTATACAGCCTACCTGAAAAAGGTCGTCTATCGATTCATTCTTATTATCAAAACGCTTTATTATACTGAGTACAAGCCTTAGATTTCCGTTTATCAATTTTTGTCTGGCCTCCATATCTCCATCTTTTGTTCTCCTGAAAAGCTCCGCCGCTTCCTCCCTTGTTAAAACTTCAAGTTTTGCTGTATTTACACCTGTTATTTCAACTTTTCCGCTATATCCCAAAACAGTTCACTCCTGTCAAACGTATTTTTTATACATCAAACAGCAGTCAGATAGATTTTAAAAACATAAATAAATACCTCCCGAAGCTGATAGTTTAATTTTGCCCCGGGAGGTATTTTTTATACGGAATTTAATGTTATTCCAAATTATCTTTCATATGGTGTAATTACCCATTTGACACAGTTGTCGATCTTGTTCTCAAAAACCTCATAGCCGCGCATAACATCGTTAAGAGGCGCTTTATGGGTTATAAGGCAGCTTGTGTCGATCTGTTTTGTCTGGATAAGCCTCATTATCTGCTCGGCAAGCTCCGCGCTGCCGTCCACGCCGCCGGTCTTGAAGGTAAGGTTTTTGCCGTACATAAGATGAAGCGGTATCTCCTGAGCCTCCTCATAAAGAGCCACAACAACAACGATGGCATTGGGTCTTGCCGCCTGCCACGCGAGCTGGAATGTGGATCTAAGTCCGGCTACCTCAAATACTCTGTCGGCTCCCCTTCCGTTTGTCTCTCTGAGAATGACCTCAAGAGGGTCCTCCTTTGACGAATTGATTATAATATCAGCCAATCCCTGTTCCTTAGCCAGATTAAGCCTGAAATCGTTGACGTCAATGAGGATTACTTTAGATGGACTGTAGAGCTTAATGCTCATAAGCGTGCAAAGACCGGTCGGGCCGGCGCCTATAACAACGACCGTATCGGAAGGCTTAAGCTCTCCGATAGATGCCGCCCAATAGCCTGTCGCGAGTATGTCTCCGTTGAAAAGAGCGTCTTCGTCTTTGACGTCATCTGGAATGAGCGTCATACCCATATCAGCTATTGGCACCCTTACATACTCGGCCTGGCAGCCATCTATACGGCAGCCAAGCTCCCAGCCGCCCTCAACGCAGTTATTTACAAAGCCGTTTCTGCAGAAAAAGCAGGTTCCGCAGAAGGTCTCAACGCTGACTGAAACTCTGTCACCCTTTTTAAACTTCTTTACAGCACTGCCGACCTCAACGACCTCACCGACAAACTCATGTCCAAGTATCGTATTTTCCTTAGCTCTGGGAACAGCGCCGTGTTTGATATGTAAATCACTGGAGCATATTGTGGAAAGCGTTACTCTTACGATAGCGTCTCTTTCGTCCTTTATAACAGGCAGCGGTCTGTCCTCAAGCACGACCTCGCCTTTTCTCTTATATACAACAGCCTTCATTGTATCTCCCATTGAAATCACCCTTTCTAAAATTATTATAGATCAGCAGCGGCCTTTTCAGCATTGTTCATAGCGTCGTTAATGATCTTAGTGTTATCATTTTCCCAAATATCTATGCCGTCAGCACATACAAGCTCAAACTTATCTATGCCGAAAAATACACACATAGCCTCTATATATTTTGCTCCCATTTCCAAATCAGAGCCTATGTATGAACCGCCCCTTGTTGTGATATACACAAGCTTATCAGCGGCACAAGTGCCAAAGCAGCCTGTCTCGTCACAGCCAAAGGTGATACCCTCAACACAGAGATTTTCGATGTATACTTTAAGAAGCGCGGGAAAGCTCAGATCCCAAAACGGAGCCGCTATAACTATCTTATCGGCGTTCTTAAACTGCCATGCGTATCTGAATCTTGGATGATCGAATTTCTTATCAGCAAGCAGTCTTTCCCTCTGCTCAAAAAAGCCGTCCTTGAAATATTCCAGCGGTTCGTCCATCAGACAAAGCTCCTCAACCTCATATTTATCCTTGTCAAGGGCTTCAAGAAAATGCCTTGCCAACTCAAGGGTCCTTGAATTATCCCTTCTGATACAACAGTTTACGAAAAGTACCTTTTTCATTCAAATGCCTCCTAATTTTTCAACCGTTACCTCAAGAGTTCCAAAAGTATTATTTTTGATGACCTCATCGACCTCGGCTTTAAGAGGTACTGACGCCGCAGCTCCGTCTCTGCCTACGCATATGGCACTGGCCGTTGTAGCGAGCCTGAGCGCGTCTCCTACGGAATAGCCGTTGAGCATACCATAGAGGAAGTAGCCGGTGAAAGTATCCCCAGCGGCGGTCGTGTCTACAACGTTTACTCTGTGGCAGCCTATTGTATAAAGCTGAGTACCGTCATAACAGCAGGCTCCCTTTGAGCCAAGCGTGAGAAGTATCTTGCAGGCAGGATATTTTTTCTTGAGAATATCAAGTATTTCCTCATCCTTTTCACAGCCTGCTATCTGCTTTCCCTCCACCTCATTAACAATGAGCCATGTAAGCTTCTCAAGAGGATAGGAAAGCACCTTCTCGTTCATGGGGGCGGCATTCAGCGCGATTTGCAGACCCTTTTCAGCCGCTCTGTCTATTATATATCCGACAAGGTTCGTTTCATTCTGGAGAAGCACAAGTCCCTCGTTTCCAAAACTGTCCAGCGCCTCGTCAATGAATTCCTTTGTAAGGCACTGGTTTGTTCCGCCATAAAGGAGTATACAGTTCTGTCCGTTGTCATCGACCTGTATTATGGCGTGTCCGCTTGTTTCCTCATGCTCTTTTATCATATCGACATTTACGCCGTTTTCGGCCAAAACGTCCTTTAACATCTGTCCGTCATTGCCAAGATAAGCCGCGTGATAAACCTCGTTGCCGGCCTTAGCGGCGGCTATTGACTGGTTGAGTCCTTTTCCTCCGCAGTTCTTATTGAGAGAAAGCGACGACTTTGTTTCTCCCGGAAGTATGAATTTATCAACTCTATATACATAATCAATATTCAGCGAACCTAAATTTAAGATCTTCATAAATACATCTCCTTTAATCATTCCTGAAGCTTAGATTTTTTTATTATTCTTTCCCTGAAGGTCATTCCTGCTATTACAAAAAATATACCCAATACCTTTATTATACTGAACTTCTCCTGAAAGAAAACGCAGTCCAGCACTATCGACATGGAAAGCTGGCCTATAAGGACAACGACCGTAGAGATCATGACCGTTGACTTTTTAGTGCCGATAACCAGGAAAATAAGCGCTACCAGACCGGCTATGCTTCCAAGATAGAGATAAAAAGGCACGTTTTTAATATAGTCCAGTGTGAACTCATTTACTTTTCCCGTCAGTATTACAATAACAAACGATATTATAGAAGCCTCAACATAGTTTATGAGCGTGCCGTTTATATTTCCCAAATATTCCGAAGCCTTCACATTTACCATTTTATTAAAAACATTTATTACTCCAAGTCCAACCGCAACAGCGAAATATATACCCATAAAAAGATCCTCCTCAGCCATTTATTACAAGCATAATACCAACTAATACAAGCAAATACGCCGGTATCTGCTCTTTTTTAAACGAAATTTTCTTTACGCCAAAAAAGCCGTAATGGTCGAATACCGCCGAGCAGACCATCTGCCCTATGACCGAGAGTGAAAGAACAGCTGTAGCGCCTATAGTTCTTGTACACCAACTGCTTATGGCGACAATAGACACTCCCAAAAACCCGACTGTGTAGACATAGGCCGGAACCCCTGTCAGCTTGATCCTCTTATGCTGAACAACCGGTATGTATACAAGCAGTATGACCGCCGCGATCACGTGTACAAAAAACGTCATGACAAACAGCGAATGATATATACCAAGCTGTCCGTTGAAGGATACCATGATACTGTTGAAAAGTCCTGATAAAAATAAATATACTATTCCCATACTACAATGTCTCCTTAAAATTTATGCTTATATTATTATCTTATCTTTGATCGGTTTTGTCAATTAATCTGTTGCGGCAGATCAAAAAATGTTGTATCCTGATAGTATAAATATTTTAAGGAGGTAAGACTATGAGTGAATTACAACCGCATATAAGACTTGGCGACGACCTGGGCGTAAAATACGCCATCATGCCGGGCGACCCCGCCAGACTTGACAGAATAAGCCCTTTTCTCGAAAATGTCAGGGAGCTGTGTTTTAACCGTGAGTACAGAAGCCTTGTCGGAACATATAAAGGAGTAAAAATACTCGCTATATCAACCGGCATGGGCGGAGCCTCAACTGCTATAGCCGTTGAGGAGCTTAAAAACATCGGTATTGAGGCCATGATAAGGATAGGAAGCTGCGGAGCGGATCAGCCCTTTGTCAAGGTCGGAGACCTTATTATTGTCAACGCCGCCGTGCGTGACGACGGTGCCTCTCAGACATATGTGAACCTGAAATATCCGGCTATACCCGATACATTCCTGTTAAATTACTGCATAGAGGCCGCCTCAGAGTGCAAATTTCCCTACCATATCGGAATTGCCAGAAGCCATGACAGCTTCTATATTGACAATGAGGACGAAATAAATGCCTTCTGGTCAAAAAGAGGAATTCTCGGCAGCGACATGGAGACATCGGCTCTTTTTACAGTCGGAATGCTCAGGGGCGTAAAAACAGCGTCAATTTTAAACAATGTAGTTGACTGCGGAGGCGACACCTTAGACAGCATTGGCAACTACGCCGACGGCGAAAGTCTGACTATGACCGGTGAAAAAAATGAGATACTTGTCGCCTTGGAGGCTTTCGTAAAACTCGACAAAGCGTCAAGGTAATATTACCATAAATGATAAAAAGTCCTGAACTATGCGGACCGCAGGGCAAAAACACAGTCATACTGAAAGCAGTACAGCAAGTTTTTTCGATACAGCCGCCGTTTAGGACTTTTTAGAATTCATAGATTTTTAATAAGGTCGCGCACTTCCCTATTTTTTAATATCTTCCCATTATTTCTATAACCTTTTTAACGAATTCTTCCCTGTTCACGTCAGTCATAACAAGAGTATTCTGGAACGGGAATTTAACGTCGGTAAACATATCGCATACAGTCTTTCCCCTCGTGATCCTGCCCTTTGACTCTACGCATACGCCAGCCATCTTTCCTGAGAAAAGCTCAGGATAAGCAATATACATTACCGCACATGGATCATGGAGATAAGGGCCCTCGCTACCATGCGCAAGGTAGAACTCCATAGCCGAGCTGCACATATTATATATAAGCTGCGCCGGCTTTGACTGCATTTTGCCGATCTCCTCGACCTCACTTGGAAGTATAACAGCCTTTTCAGTAACGTCAAGTCCGAACATACAGATCTTAGCTCCGCACTTGAACGTCATCTCCGCAGCCTCGGGATCCACATAGATATTGAATTCGGCAGCGGGAGTAACATTTCCCCAGGATACCGAACCGCCCATTATTACGATATTTTTAAGCAAAGCGGGCAGCTCCTTATATTTTGATAGAGCAATAGCCACATTAGTCATTGGACCTACGGCAACAAGCACAAGCTCGCCCGGACGAGCCTTTGCCTCTCTGTAAAGGGCGTCCCATGCCTTTTCCTTTTCAGGCTCCTTATCAGGCAGAGGAATAGCTGCGCCAAATCCTCTCATACCATCCTCACCGTGTACATTAGCCGCAGTTACAAGCTCCTTAAATAACGGAGCGTCGGCTCCTTTATAAACGGGAATATCCCTGCCTGCCATAGCGACTACTTTCCTCGCGTTAACAAATGTCTTGTCACATTCAACATTTCCGCATACCGTGCTGATACCTACAACATCTATCTCAGGCATATTCATTGCCAAAAACAGAGCGAAAATATCATCAACACCCGGATCACAGTCTATAAATACAGGTATTTTGCTCATTATTTGGACACCTCCCCATAGCTCGCGCATGAATCGATAAGGATTTTAGCAAAGGCGTCTCTGTCAAGATCCCATAAAACATGAACATTAGGCTTATTTCCTGTTATATTTTTTACGTCGCCTATAGTGGCTCCGGGGCAATACTCGCCCTCGGTCTCCACCTGAACATACAGATCCTTTGCCTCGAATATCTCCGGATGTGTGATCGCGACAATGGCAACTGCATCATGCACAGCCGCTCCGCGATAACCCTTGCCCTTATGATACTGGAAGAAGAAGTCGAACCATTCAGCAACCGTTCTGGCTACCGGATTGCCGAGATTTCTTATTATCTCAAATTCCTCAGGATATATCTGTGCCTTCTCTGTTACGTCAAGACCGGCCATCGTAATGGGGATACCGGCTCTGAAAACTATATCAGCGGCCTCGGGATCGACCTGAATATTAAACTCTGCCGCCGGAGCCCAGTTGCCGTGATGTATGCCGCCGCCCATTAAATAAATATGCTCGATTTTGCTCTTAAGATCGGGATGAGCGAGGAAAAGAGAAGCGATATTTGTAAGGGGGCCGGTAGGGATCAGTGTTATAGGCTCGTCGCTCTCCTCAATGACCTTGACCATAAGAGTGACCGCGTCCATATCCACAACATCAAAAGCAGGTTCCGGAAGCTTTGGGCCGTCAAGACCGGACTGACCGTGTACATTGGGAGCTACCATAGGCTCCTTAAGGAGAGGTTTTACCCTGCCCTTGGCTACGGGAGCATCTAACCCTATAAGTGTACATATACGAAGCGCGTTATAAGTTGTTTTTTCCATAGTCTGGTTTCCGCAGACAGATGTGACTGCCTTAATATCAAGCATGGGACTGGCATTAGCCAGTACCCATGCGATAGCGTCATCATGTCCGGGGTCACCATCAAGAATAACAGGTATTCTTCTCATTTAAGCTCCCTCCAAACTGATCATTATGATTTTTTCCTGGTCCTTTTAAGCTGTGTAACAGCATAAATCGCAAGACCGATAATAGTTACGGCATAAGGTATAGCCGCTACAAGATAAGACGAGAAGCCGGGAAGACCTTCCATCTTGTTTCCGAGTGCGCTGGCGAAGCCAAAGAGCAATGAGGAAAGCATCGCTCCGACAGGCTCGCCCTGTCCCATTGCCTGCGCCGCAAGAGCTATGAAGCCACGTCCGGCGGTAATTCCTGTATTCCAGCTCTGTGAGTAGTACATCGACATATACGCTCCGCCGATACCGGCAAGGCCGCCGGATATCATAATAGCGATATACTGTGTCTTAAGTACGCTGACGCCGACCGAGTCAGCCGCGTTCGAGTTCTCGCCGACGGCGCGGATCCTAAGGCCAAGCGCGGTTTTATAAAGCAGTATCCATACCACGATAACGAGTATGAATGATAAGTACGTAAGTATTGAATGTCCCGAAAAAATGCTGCCTATGATCGGAATATCCTTTATAATAGGAATATTGATCTTAGGTGTAAGCATATTGGGAGTCGTAAGGTTGGCGGTATTTCCTCTAAGACCTGTGAAAAGGTAAAGGAGGAAGATAGTTCCGCCAGATCCGGCTATATTAACGGCTGTACCGGCAAGTATGATATTAGTCTTAAGCTTAAGAGCAAACACGCCGATCATAAGTCCTATTAATACACCTACAACTATAGCGGCCAAAACGCCGACTAACCAACTGTTTGTCCAGTAGGCAAACAGAACGCCGAAAAGTGATGAGAACATCATAGTTCCTTCAAGACCGATATTGGCAACTCCTGCTTTTTCGGCAACAACAGATGCGAGAGCCGCAAATAGGATCGGAGATGTAATACGGATTATTGCATATCCGAAACTGGCAGTAAAAATCATATTCATTAACTGCTGTAACATTACGCATTCTCCCCTTTCATCTGTGTATTATCCTTATTGCTTATTTCTTCCTTGGCCTCTTTAACTACGAGCTTCTGACGATAGCCTGCAAGGAACTGTTCAGCGGCGAAGAACAGGAAGATAATAGCCTGAATAATGTCGATCATTTCCGCAGGTACTCCGGCATAAATAGACATAAGCTCACAGCCTCTGTTAAGATAAGCGATGAAAAAAGCTGCAAAAGGAACCATTATAGGGTTGTTTTTGGCAAGTATGGCAACAGTAACTCCTGTCCAGCCATATCCCGGAAGATCCAACCAACGGAACGAACTTTCACGTCCAAGAATCTCTATGGCTCCACCGGCACCAGAAAGCACGCCGCCGATCACCTGAGAGGCGATTATGATAGCGCCGACCTTGATTCCGGAATATTTTGAGAAATACTCATTTATACCTATCATTCTGATAGCGTATCCCCAACGTGTACGGAACATCACTATAGAAATAATTACAGTCGCTATAATAGCTATGAAGAAGCCGTATGTAAGTTCTGTACCCTGTACTACTGTTCCGACCTTGGCTGTCTCTAAGAAGGGATAGGTCATTGTAGCTCCCTTTGATCTGTCCGCAAATACATTGTTAAGGAAGTGCAGCACAAGATAAAGTATTACATAGTTCATCATAAGTGAGATAACCATTTCACTCGCCTTAAGCTTTACCTTAGCGATAGCCGGAACAAGCATTACAAGTCCGCCGACCACAGCGGCAATGATAATAGATACGACTGAGTGTACACCGGCTGCCATAGGAACGTATATAGCCACAAGAGAGCCTATAAACGCGCCGAGCAGTATAACGCCCTCAGCGCCAAGGTTGAACTGGTTAGCCGAGAACATAACGCATACCGCAAGACCGGTAAAAATGATCGGTGTTGTACGTCCAAGTATCGTCAATATAGATTTTGTATTAATGGCGCCATTGCTTATGATAGGCTTGACGATCATACACTGAAGAGCGTACATAGGATCATCAGCGCATAAGAAAATAAATATAAAAGCAACAGCGATGGCAATCAGTATGGCCACAAGTCCACGAATGAACTCGAAGCCCCTTAAACCTTTATTTTTCATGCTGAACCCTCCTTACTTCTTCTTCGGACTGCTGTTTAAGACCAAGCATATATTCACCCATTATAGTATCGTTAAGCACCGAAGTGTCCTCAAAATACGCGGCTATTTTGCCGTTGACCATTACTATAAGGCTGTCCGATAATTCCATAACCTCGTTGAGGTCAGCGGATACAAGAAGCACCGCCGCGCCCGCACGGCTGAGTTCAACAAGTTTTTTACGTATAAATTCAGTTGCTCCGACGTCAATTCCTCGTGTAGGCTGGTCGGCAATAATAAGTCTTGGATCGCTTGAGAATTCTCTGGCTACAACTACCTTCTGAATGTTACCGCCTGAAAGCATTCCCACCTGCTGATTCCTCGATTTACATAAAATAAGATAGTCCTCGATGAGCTGATCGCTGTCGTCGTGCATATTCTTCGTATTGAAAAGAGGTCCGTTATTGTATCTCTTTTTAGCGCACCTGTCGCTCATAAGGTTTTCCTCGATAGTGCCTGTACCGGCAATACCAAATGTCATACGGTCCTCGGGAATAAGAGAAACACCCATGTCACGTATCTTGTTCTGAGACGTACCGATAAGGTTTTCGCCGTTTACTGTTGCCGTACCGGAATCCGGTACATTAAGGTTGAACAGCATATCTACCAGCTCACGCTGACCGTTGCCCTCAACACCGGCAACGCCAAGTATCTCTCCCTTGCGCACGTCAAATGAGATGCCGTCAAGCATTTTCTTGTTCCATTCATTTGTGTAGACAAGGTCGCGCACCTTAAGAACGACATCTGCAGGCTGCGCCTTATCCTTTTCAACAGTAAGTATAACATCTCGGCCAACCATGAGCCTTGATATTTCCTCTTTTGAAATATCAGCTGTATTATATACACCCATAGATTTGCCGCCGCGCATGATTGTAAGTCTGTCCGTGATCTGCTTGATCTCATTAAGCTTATGCGAAATGAAAATAAGCGTATGACCCTGATTTTTAAGATTTATAAGCTCTCTGAACAGTTCTGTTGTCTCCTGTGTTGTCAAAACAGCCGTAGGCTCGTCAAGAATAAGTATCTTGGCTCCGCGCACAAGCGCCTTAAGTATCTCGACCTTCTGTTTCATACCTACAGGTATGTCTCTTACCTTAGCGTCAGGATCGACATGGAGATTATATTTCTCCGAAAATTCCTTTGTGATTCTTACCGCTTCCTTGTAATCAATAAATCCCTTGCTCTTAGGCTCCATACCAAGAACCATATTTTCCGCAACCGTAAGGTTGGGAACGAGCATAAAGTGCTGATGAACCATACCTATTCCCTTTGAAATAGCGACTGTTGGCGAGGAAAGATTAACCTTCTCTCCATTGATAATAATTTCTCCATCAGTCGGCTGTTCCAGTCCAAAGAGCATTTTCATCAGAGTAGATTTTCCGGCGCCGTTCTCACCCATGAGAGCGTGTATTTCGCCTTTTTTTACATTGAAATCAACGCCTTGATTGGCAGCAACTCCATTTGGATAAACCTTAGTTATCCCCTTCATTTGAACAACATATTCGATGTCCGGCATAGACAAAGCCCTCCTACCTCCTGTATTTTTAAAACCGTTAACGCTGCCATATAGATCCGGCTGGTCGATAAAGCCAAATTTATCTGACGGCGCAATACAACCTTCTTTCCATGCGCTAAAAGATCAGGCTGTAAAATAGAAAGTCCAGCTTTCGCTGATAATACTCTCAAACAGACCTTCAATAGTCTTTGAGAGACTGTTTGAAAGTATTTATATATAAAAAATCCGAGGAAAATTTATAAAACAACAGGATTTTTCGACAAAACGGACATAGGAACCGTTCGTTTGGCGTCCGCTTTACATATGACTTAAAAAAATAAGGGGAGCACCTGCTCCCCTTATTGCGTTTTATGAAAAAATCAATTAGGGTTTAACTGATTCTCTTAATTCGATAACTCCGTTTGTCTCGTCACCGATAGCTGAAGGAACCTCTACAGCGCCTGAAGAAACGTCTTCGATAGCCTGAGCAACTGCGTCCTGTACAGCCTGAGGAGTTGTAGTGAAGTTCTTATCTGTAACGATGCCAACGCCGCCCTCGTTAACGCCGAGAGTTACTAACTGTCCCCAGTATTCGTTGCCAGCGTCAAGCTCGTCGAACATCCAGATAAGTGACTGGCCTACGTTCTTAAGACCTGATGTTAAAGTGATAGCAGCAAGCTCTGCTGAGAATGTGGACTCCTGGTCAGAGTCAACGCCGATGAAGTAAGCTTTGCCAGTTTCCTGAGCAGCCTCTGCGGCGCCGTTTCCTGAGTTACCTGCAACACCCCAAACGATATCGCAGTTGTTATCGTTGATCATGGACTCTGCAAGCTCTTTGCCCTTAGCGGGATCAATGTAGTTGCCTACATATCTTGTATCGATCTTGATATCAGGGTTAACTGACTGAGCACCTAAGATATATCCATATAAGAAGTCATTGATAACAGGGCTGTCAACGCCGCCAACGAAACCGATAACAGCATCTTCATTGATTCCTTCAAATGATGTATCTGTTGTTAAAGCAGCGGCAAATGTACCTACAAGGTATCCAAGGTCATTCTGTCTATAGCTGATGTTTGCAACGTTCTCGATCGAGTATGTTGTATCATCATAGATGATGTAGTGCTGTTCAGGATGTGCCTCAGCAACAGCCTTAAGATAGTCTGACATCTGATATGTACCGCAGATAACTACGTCATACTCACCTGAAGCAGAAACCTCCTCAAGATAGCTCTGCCATTTTGCCTGGTCCTCTGTTGTAGCGCCCATCTCGATAGTTGTGTAGTTGATACGTCCAGCCTCTTTAAGAGCCGCTAAGCCTGACTCTGCTGAGTCAAAGAAGGACTTATCACCAAGGTTACCATTTACTAAGTTACATACGTTCCATACTTTTGTTTCTTCGCCTTCTTCTGTAGTTTCAGCATCAGAATCAGCGGGTTCGCTGCTTGATGATGAGCAGCCTGCTGCCATAGCAACGACCATTACAGAAGCAAGGACTACTGAAATAAATTTCTTCATGTCATTCTCCCTTTCTTTTTTCCTTTTTAGTAACTACTAAAATTTTTCTTAGCCATAAAACAATCTATTGTTTATTGACTATGTATATATTTTATACTAAATCCAATCATAAGTCAATGATTTTAGATATTTATTACATCAATGGGGTCACTTGTGTAAATTTTTTGCACAAAAACAGGAA
>CAZBNY010000035.1:0-13833 GCA_964493235.1 uncultured Lachnospiraceae bacterium | reverse complement strand
GGAACTTTTCATTTCCATACCATCAGACAGGCCGAAAGTCTGCTTTCGGCTTAAAGCTTTCAACTTAAAGCCTCCGGCTTAGCACCCCGTATTCCATGAAATGTCTCACTGTTCAATACGGCGTTCCTTATGGCGCAGGCCATTACATGGGAGGCTAGCGTGCCGACCACGTTAACATCGGCGTTGATTTCTCCGACCGAAAGAGCGTATACCGTGTCGCCGTCGTTCATCGTATGCACCGGTCTGATGGAACGGGCAAGGCCGTTTTGCCCCATAGAGGCTATTTTGTTGAGTTTCGCCTTGTCCAGTCTGGCGTTGGTTATCACGGCCCCGATGGTCGTGTTTGTGTTGGAGGGTGTCTGTACGGGATCTTTAAGAAAGTTTTCGTAAAGGATCTTCTCACTGTCGGCAAAGTCTTTTCCGTCGGCAGTCCTCGCTCCGGCAAGTATTTTCCCGCTCTCAAAGTCGTATACGTCGCCCATAGCGTTGACTGAGACTACCGCCCCGACCTTCAAATCGCCAAGCTGTACGGCGTAGATCCCAAGACCGGAATTCATAAGCCTGTCCGGGCCGCATATTTTGCCTACGGACGCGCCTGTTCCGGCGCCGACATTGCCTTGCTTGGGTGAGTTCAGCTCGGCGTTGACACACGCCTGATAGGCCATACGCTTGTCCGGCTTGACTTCGTCGCTCACAAAAAGCAGGTCGAATATACACGATTCGCACACAAGCGGAACGTGTATGTCGCCGATGGCGAAGCCTATCCCTCTCTCGGCAAGGTATTCCATGACCCCGCCGGCGGCATCAAGGCCGAAGGCGCTTCCTCCGCTGAGCAGTACGGCGTGGATAACGTCGGTCGTGGCGCAGGGATTCAGCAGTTCGCTCTCTCTGGAGGCAGGGCCGCCGCCACGCACGTCTATTCCGGCCGGCATACCCTTTTCGCATATGATCACAGTGCAGCCGGTGGCGTGCTCCAGATCCTCGGCGTTTCCTATTTTTATATTTTCGATCTCTGTAATATCAATTTCTTTGAATGGAAGCATTTTGTCCTCACTTTATTATTTGTACGGCCTGATTAAGGTTTTCTATAACTATTTTGTCAGCACCCCGGGCGAATTCCCCGTCCAAAGTCCAGTTGACCGTCGGCGAGGTCTCTATCTCGATTTTCCTCGCGGAGAAAAATTTGACGGTATCGTTGTCATATTTCCTCAGTGTCAGCGCCATTGCGATATTGCTTATTTCCACAGGGGTGGTCGGGTTCTTGATAAGCAGGACCTCAAGCAGACCGTCGCTGAGATCGACCTGGCCGGGGTCAAGGGCAAGCAGTCCGGCTATGGAAGTTGAATTGCTGACCGCCCCGAAAATATAGTCGTCCTCATAGACCTCGCCATTGGCCGTTATTTTGGCGTGTATCGGCTTGATTTCGGTCAGCTCCTTTATGCTTTCAAGTACGTAGGCGGTGTGTCCCAGCGAGTTTTTGAGAGTCTGTGGCGTATCATATGAAACCCTCGTAAACGCTCCGAAGGACGCTATATAGCAAAAGCATCTGCCGTTGAAGCTGCCCACGTCATAGGCTTTCTGTACACCCTTGATAATATCCTTGGCGGCCTGAACGGCGTTTTTGGAAAGCTCCAGAGAGTTGGCGAAATCGTTTGTGCTGCCGGAAGGGATATATCCGATAGGCACATCACTTCCGCAGGAGATAAGGCCGGTTATTACCTCGTTCAAGGTCCCGTCGCCGCCGATACAGACGATCAGCTGGTAGTATTCGGCGTTGTTATCGACAAATTCAGACGCGTCACCGCTTCTTTGGGTAATATGCAAGGTACAGTCATAGCCGGCGGCGGTAAAAAGCGACACTATATTAATAATATACCTGTTGGCCTTCTTCTGACCGGAACAGGGATTTAATATAAGTAGTAGTCTCTTATTCATCTCTATAACTCCTTAACAAAAATAATGACAACTTATTATAATATTTGCAATGACTATTTTCAACCGTCAATATGAACTTTATGCAATTTTTACTAATCGTGTTCTAACAGGGGACAGACTGAATAATTTATAATAGGAAAACTTTTTGGGAGACGTATAATGAAAAATTTGAAAAAAATTATGGCCGTGGCTCTTTCGGCGATCACGCTGTTTGCCCCTGTTAAGACTGACGCGGCCCAACATTCAAACATAACGGACCTGGGACTGACGGCCAAAAGCGCCATACTGATGGAGGCGTCCACAGGCGATATTCTTTACGAGATGAACCCCGACGAGGCGCTTCCGCCGGCCAGCGTGACCAAGGTAATGACGCTGCTTCTCATATACGAGGCCGAAAAAAGCGGAAAAATAGGCTGGGACGATACAGTAACGGTAAGCGCCCACGCGGCATCAATGGGCGGCTCGCAGGTCTATCTGGAGGAGGGCGAGACGCAGACCGTGGCCGAAATGACTAAATGTATAGCCATAGCCTCGGCCAACGACGCGGCGGTAGCGATGGCGGAATACATAGGCGGCAGTGAGGAGGGCTTTGTTGAGCTGATGAACAGCCGCGCCGGGGAGCTGGGTATGGAGAACACGACTTTTGTTAACGCTTGCGGACTGGACACCGACGGGCATCTGACGACGGCAAGGGACATAGCCATCATGTCAAGGGAGCTGATATATAATTTTCCCGAAATAACCGAGTACACAACGACCTGGCAGGACACCATAACCCACACGACAAGAAAGGGCGAGAGCGAATTTGGCCTGACAAACACCAATAAGCTGGTGCGCTGGTACGAGGGAGCGACAGGACTTAAGACCGGGAGCACGGGCAACGCCAAATACTGTCTTTCGGCGACGGCTGACAAAAACGGAATGCAGCTTATCGCCGTTATCATGGCGGCGCCCGACCCGAAAACCCGTTTTGCCGAGGCCATAAAGCTGCTCGACTACGGCTATGCCAATTATGCTGTTGTTTCGGGAGCAAAGGCGGGCGACAGCGCTGGGGAAATACCCGTCAGTCGAGGCGAGCATGAGACAGTCCTACTGGAGATGGCCGCTGACTTAAACGCCCTTATACAGAAGGGCGGCGAGGAGCCGGAGCTGACCTGTGAGCTGACCGGAGCTATGCGCGCTCCGGTAGAGAAGGGCGTAAAGGCCGGGGAGGCTGTATACACCATTGACGGGCAGGTAGTGGCCCGGGCCGATGTTGTGACGGCCGAGGCTGTGGAGAGAGCGGGATTTTCCACGGTGTCGCGGAGACTGATAAAAGCTTGGGTCGCCTGAAGGATCTAAGTTTGTCAAGTTGAAATCTTCGATTTCAACTTGTTGGTGGAACTGAGCAAAAAAGTTCCGGTAGAAACTTTTTCGCTCAGGCAACGGTGAGTTTCAGTAGATGTAAGCCGGTGGAAGTGAATTCCACCGACTTTTTATGTTGTTCGTGGTTAAGTTGAAATCTACGATTTCAACTTACAATCTGGAACAGGCGAGGAATTCACTTCCTCGCCTGAATATGTACCCGAATTTAGCCGTAACCTGACCATTAAAAGTTTCTGCGGAACTTTTAATGGTCCTCACCGACAAAAAAGCCGAAAGCCTGCTTTCGGCTTAGAGTAAGCCCTTTACTTAAAGACCGTTTTCTGTTACAATTATTATTTAGATAAATATTGAACAGAGGGGTGCGGAATGGACTACTTGATTTATTTTTTACTCGGAATACCGGCAATCATGGTTGCCACAACGATACATGAATTCACAAGGGCGGCGGTGTCAACACATTTCGGCGATAAGCTGCCGAGGGAACAGGGAAGGCTCACCATTAACCCTATTAAACATTTTGAGCCGATAGGACTCATAATAATGCTCGCCTGCGGCTTCGGCTGGGGACAGCCGGTGAACACCAGCTCACTGTACTACAAGGACAGGCGCAAGGACGTGCTGACAACGGCGGTCGCTCCGACTGTCGCAAACCTTGTTTTCGCCTTCGTGTTCATGTTTTTGGCGGCAATTACGGGAAGTGTGTATATACTCTCGATATTTTTTATGAAAACAGCCTATTACTGCTGCTGTCTGGTCATCTATAACCTTGTCCCTGTGTCACCTATGGATTGCCTTAAGGTGCTTGCGGTGGTCATGCCGGCCAACACCTATTTCAAATTTATGCAGTATGAGAAAATAATACAGATGGTTTTCCTGCTCCTGCTGTTTTTAGGCCTGAGCAACATTTTTCAAACTATCATCGGCATACTTTACTACGCTATAGGCGGAGTGTTCTTCTGAGGCGGGATATATGGACAATATGACGGTAAGGCTGGACAGCTTTTCGGGCCCTTTGGACCTGCTGTACCACCTGATTGAGAAAAACGAGATAGACATATACGATATACCGATAGCGGAGCTGACCGACCAGTATCTGGAATTCATCAGCCGTGAGGAAAATAAAAACATGGAGGGCATGAGCGAGTTCATTGTCATGGCGGCGACCCTTATCGAGATAAAAAGCCGTATGCTTCTGCCCAAGCCGCAGAATGACGAGCCGGAGGAGGACCCGAGGGAGGCCCTTGTGCAAAGGCTTTTGGAATACAAGAAGTTCAAGAGCGTGACGGAGATCCTTATGCAAAGGAGCGAGGACGCCGCCAAAATGCTCTACCGTGAACCGGACATAATTATACCGGAGCTGATGAAGCGGGAGGAGCTTTCCGTTGAGGAGACGTTAAACGGGCTTACGATGGACGACCTGTACAGAGCGTTCCGTGACGTAATGATACGCAAGGAAAAGAAGATAGACAGGGTAAGAAGCGGCTTTAACTCCGTAAGGCATGACAGCTTTACGATCGACGAGAAAATAGTCAGCCTCAAGGGACTGCTCAAGCTGTCGCCGAGGGTGAGATTTTTCGAAATGTTTTCAAAGGATACGACGAGAGAGGAAATACTTGTGACGTTTCTGGCCCTGCTGGAGCTGATAAGAAGAAAGAATGCGTTGGTCGAGCAGGATAAGATCTTTGGCGAGATAATGATCTCGGCAGGGGAAAATATCGATAATGACGACGCTGAAAGCGGTGAAATATATGAAAATGAATGAATATGAGGCGGTCATAGAGGCTGCCCTTTTTGTGGCAGGAGATGCGGTCTCCCTTTCCTCGCTGGCGGACATGATAGAGATGGACAAGGCCACGACAAAGGCCATTGTCAACACCTTGATAAGCCGCTACGTCAACGAAAACCGGGGAATGAGGATAATAGAGATAGGCGAAGGGTATCAGATGTGTACCTCTCCGGCCTGCTTTGAGACTATAAGGAAAATATACGCCGGAAGGGAGAGACAGGGCCTGACGCCGGCTCTGCTGGAAACGCTCGCGATAATCGCCTACAAGCAGCCGGTAACGAAGAGCTACATTGAGGAAATACGAGGCGTAAACAGCGACCATGCGGTAAACCGCCTTGTGGAGAAGGGACTGGTCTGCGAGGTCGGAAGAATGGATACGCCGGGCAAGCCGATACTGTTTGGAACAACAGTGGAGTTTTTGAGATACTTTGGCTTCAAGGATACGGGCGAGCTCCCGAAGCTGAAGGAACCGGAAATGGACGGACAGATGAGTATGTTTGAGGCATAGTCTTTTCTTAAAGGGCACGGAAAGACATGATGTTGGCCGCCGTAAAAATAAAATTGTCAGTTGTGAAAATGCCTAATAACACGGTTGTATTTTGAAGTTTATTGTTTAAAATCACGAATTCGAGTTTCTGATGTATAAAATGTCAGAAAATTTCAAAGATATTTAGATAAAATTTTAAAATATTGTGATTGACTTTTGTTTTTTGTAGAATTATTATAGTTGCAATACGTTTATTTTTACACGAAAGGAGCGTTTGTAATGAGAAATTATTTTTTTGGAAAACAAAATAAAGCTTTATCAGCTATTTCTCTTGAAACAGCTTCTTTTATTGCAATCATTCTGGTCATTTCATTAGTAGTGGCTATTATTGTTGCGCCTGTAGTTATACTAATTATTGCTTTAGTGGCAGGTATGTATAAATATAAGAACGATATGGACTGCAAGTGTAGGGAATGCTGTATTTGATCTTAGGATAATCTAAGCATCGTCGTATTTTTGCGGCGGTGCTTTTTTTATATTTCATATCGGAGACGTCCGGAATGAAAAAGCATGAATTGTCGACAAATAGTAATAAAACCAATAGTAAACAAATCAAAAGGAGAAGAATTTTATGAAGATGAAAAAATTTATGTGCATGACAATGGCGGCGTTGATGACAGCGGCAGTATTTACAGGCTGCGGCAGCAGCTCAGGCTCTGAAAGCTCAGACGGAACAGCTACTCTTACTATCGGCGGTATCGGACCCATAACAGGCGACTACGCTACATACGGAGTATCAGTTCAGAACGGCGCCCAGATAGCGGTTGACGAGATCAACGAGGCGGGCGGAATAAACGGCGTTATGCTCGAACTTCTTTTCGAGGATGACCAGACAGACGCAGAGATGGCTGTTAACGCTTATGGCAAGCTTATGGACAGCGGAATGGACGTACTGATGGGCGCTGTTACAAGCGGAGCCTGCATCGCTGTTGGCGAGGAGTCACAGAAGGACGGTATCCTCCAGATCACACCCTCCGGCTCTCAGAAGGAATGCATACAGTATGACAATGCTTTCCGTATCTGCTTCACAGACCCCGCACAGGGAACATATTCGGCACAGTTTATAGATGAAAACGCCCTTGCTGAGAAGGTAGCTATCATCTATGATAAATCAAACGACTACTCTGTAGGTATCACAGAGGCATTTGAGGCAGAGGCTGCAAACTGCGGCTTTGAAATCGTAGAAAAACAGGCGTTCACAGACCAGTCAAACACAGACTTCTCTGTACAGATCCAGGCGGTAAAGGCATCAGGCGCAGAGCTTCTTTTCCTTCCCATCTACGCTCAGGAAGCAGCTTACATTCTTACACAGGCTGACAAGGCAGGATTAGACGTTATCTTCTTCGGCGTTGACGGCATGGACGGCGTTCTTGAAAAGATCGGCGCTGATAACATCGCTCTTACAGACGGCGTTATGCTTCTTACACCATTCGCGGCTGACTCTGAGGACGAAAACGTACAGGCGTTTGTAGAGGAGTACAGGACAAGACACAATATGACACCTGACCAGTTCGCGGCAGACGGCTACGACGCTATTTACACGATCAAGGCTGCTTTTGAGGCTACAGGCTTAGAATCTCCCGATGACGAGGGCTTTAACGAGGCTATGATCGCCGCTATGACAGAGATCTCTGTTGAGGGTGTAACAGGAGCAATGACATGGTCAGAGGACGGCGAGCCTACAAAAGAAGCTCAGGCTGTAGTTATCCAGGACGGCGTTTACGTAAAATACTAATTTGATATATTAATTCAGACGGCTGTGAACATATCAGCCGACGAGGCAAAATCCTTTATTTTCTTCCGGAGGGGTTTTCCCCTCCGGAGGAAAACAGGATAGGGTGGAGTGAATCACATGAGTATTTCAAGATTTATTATAAATTTTATAAGCGGATTGAGTGTCGGCAGTATTTACGCGCTGATAGCGCTGGGATATACAATGGTTTACGGTATCGCTAAAATGCTTAACTTTGCCCACGGCGATATAATCATGGTCGGAGCCTTCACTATGATAGTTACGGCGACCTCGCTTGGATTGCCCGGCATAGCGGCGATAATAATCGCCGTCATAGTCTGCGTGATCCTCGGAGTTTCCATAGAGAGGATCGCCTATAGACCGCTGAGAAATTCCTCGCCCCTCGCGGTACTTATTACCGCTATCGGAGTGAGCTATTTCTTACAGAGTCTGGCCCTTCTCATTTTCGGAACAAATCAGCTCAGCTTTCCTAGACTGATTTCAGCGCCTGGAATTACGATCGGCGATATTTCAATTAACGGTGAGACTATAATCACTCTTATCGTCACTACGATAATAATGATCGTACTCAGCCTGTTCATCAGCAAATCCAAAACAGGAAAGGCGATGCGCGCGGTGTCTGAGGACAGGGGAGCGGCAGAGCTTATGGGCATAAGCACAAACCATACTATTGCCATAACATTCGCCATCGGCTCCGCTCTTGCGGCTGTGGCCGGACTGTTTTACGGCAGCACCTATGGATTTATCGGACCTTATACAGGTTCGATGCCTGGTATTAAGGCCTTCGTGGCGGCCGTATTCGGCGGTATCGGCTCTATTCCGGGGGCAATGCTTGGCGGAATACTGCTTGGTATTATTGAAAGCCTTTCAAAGGCGTATATTTCTACAGAGCTTTCGGACGCTATCGTGTTCGCGGTTCTGATTATTGTATTGATTGTAAGACCGATCGGTCTTTTAGGTAAGAAAACCAACGAAAAGGTGTGATAACATGAAAAATAAAATATCGTGGAACAGCAAATTGGTAACATTTGCCATAGTGATCATTGCCTTTTTGGTCGTTTTCGCTGTGGATAAGACGGGAAATCTTTCCCGACATATGAGAAATATGCTTGTCCCCATTTGTATTAATATTATTCTGGCGGTATCGCTGAACCTTACGGTAGGCTTCCTTGGGGAGCTGACGCTGGGCCATGCGGGATTCATGTCAGTAGGAGCCTACGCCGGCTGCATTTTTGCTATTTATACTAAGGAAATATTACCGATGGCCATAAGATTTCCGCTTGCAATGATTATAGGCGGTCTTGTGGCGGCCGTATTCGGCATCATAATCGGCGTTCCGGTACTTCGTCTGAAGGGCGACTATTTGGCTATAGTAACACTGGCGTTTGGCGAGATAATAAGAAGCGTGATCATCAATCTTAATTTTACAGGCGGAGCGTCAGGATTAAAGGGCACTCCTCAGGACTCGACATACGTGATCTCGTTTATCGTTGTGCTTGTGATGCTGTTTGTGATAATGAACCTGGTCGATTCCAAGCACGGAAGGGCGATCATGTCTATCCGAGACAACCGTGTGGCTGCCGAGGCCAGCGGTATCAATGTAACATATTATAAGCTTATGGCCTTTGTCGTAGCGTCATTTTTCGCAGGTGTTGCGGGAGTACTGTATGGACACAATTATTCCATCCTTACTGCCGGAACATTTGACTATAACAAGTCCATCGAGATACTCGTTATCGTCGTTTTGGGCGGCATGGGACGCATACGCGGCTCGGTCATCGCGGCTGTAGTGATAACGATCCTGCCCGAGGCCCTTCGTTTCCTGGGCGACAACCGTATGCTTATCTACGCTGTAGTGCTTATTGTCGTAATGATCGTTAATTCCACAAACGGGGTTGACAGGCTTGCGGATAAGCTCAATATTTATAAGATCTTCCGTAAGAAGGAGGTGCCGCAGCAATGAGTCAGAATGTAGAAATGGTTCCGTTCCCCAGCCATTCCATTATCCCCGAGCGTGACAAGGGACAGTCCGTGCTGGAGGTTCGTCAGCTCGGCATTGACTTTGGAGGACTGACCGCATTAGACGACTTTACGCTTACTATCGGAAAGACGGAGATAGCCGGACTTATCGGCCCTAACGGAGCCGGAAAAACGACTGTATTCAATCTTTTGACCAATGTATATAAGCCCACAAGAGGCTCTATCCTGCTGGACGGAATGAATACGGTCGGAAAAAGCACATATCAGGTAAGCAAATTAGGTGTAGCGAGAACATTTCAGAATATCAGACTGTTTTCAAATATGTCGGTGCTGGACAACGTAAAAACGGGTATGCACAACGATATTCATTATAATATGCTGACGTCCATTATGCACGGACACAGGTTCCATAAGGCCGAAAAAGAGGCCGACGAAAGGGCAATGGAGCTGCTTGAGGTTTTTCATATGGGTAATATGGCTAAGGCTCCGGCCGGAAGCCTGCCCTATGGAGCGCAGCGCCGTCTGGAGATCGTGCGTGCGCTGGCGACAAACCCTAAGATCCTTCTGCTGGACGAGCCGGCTGCCGGTATGAACCCTTCGGAGACAACTGAGCTTATGGAAAATATACATAAGATCAGGGACGAATTCGGCATCGCCATAATGCTGATAGAGCATGACATGAATCTGGTAATGGGTATCTGCGAGGGCATATGTGTTTTGAACTACGGCAGGATAATCGCGAAAGGAACCGCCGAGGAGATCAAGAACAACGCGGTCGTAATAGAGGCATATCTGGGTAAAGGAGGCAGGAAGAAGGGCCATGCTAAAGGTTGATAATATTAATGTATATTACGGCAAGATCCATGCCGTAAAGGACGTTTCCTTTGAGGTAAAGGAAGGAGAAATAGTTTCTCTGATAGGCGCCAACGGCGCGGGAAAATCAACTATCATCAATACGGTCTCCGGCTTGCTGCACTCTAAAACCGGAAGCATTACCTTCAGGGATAAGGACATCAGTAAGACAGAGGCGTATAAGCTTGTCAAGGAGGGGCTGTCCCACGTTCCCGAGGGCAGACGTATCTTTTTGGAAATGACGGTAATGGAAAACCTGGAAATGGGAGCTTTTTCAATGGGGAAGGTAAGCAAAAGCGACCTTGACAATGTATTTGAACGATTCCCAAGGCTTAAGGAGCGCCAAAAGCAGATAGCGGGAACTCTCTCAGGAGGAGAGCAGCAGATGCTAGCGATGGGCAGAGCCATGATGAGCCACCCCAAATTACTGATGCTGGACGAGCCTTCTATGGGCCTTTCGCCTATTCTTGTCGAACAGATATTTGATATAATCGAGGAGCTGAATAAGGCCGGAACGACTATACTCCTTGTAGAACAGAACGCCGAAATGGCATTGGAGATAGCCAACCGCGCCTATGTTCTTGAATCGGGCAAGGTAGTGCTCAGCGGCACGGGACACGAGCTGGCGGCCAGCGATAAAATCAGAGAGGCCTATCTGGGCGGTTAAAAATGAGAACGTCAGGAAATGGCATTTATCAAAATCGGAAGCTTGACGAAAATATGTATGACAACGGACCTCATGGAATCATCGAGGCCCGTTGCTTTTTCCGGGCTGAACGTTTTTGCTTACAGTCTGAATGAAGATAAGTAATTTGAATAAAATATTTACTTGACAAAAATAATTTAAAGTGGTAGAGTGTTATCAATCTAATATTTTAATAAACCGTTGAGGCGGAGATAACGGCAGTTATGCCTGTACAGAGAACCCGTGTTGCTGAGAGTCGGGGGAGAAACAGATTGTCAAATGGACCGCTGAGGGTGCAGTCAAATGCGAGATTTCGCAAAGTATTCTGCAACGTGTGGGCATACGTCAGTTGCCGGAGATATGTTGGTATCTTGCTAAGCGCACAGGCTTGCTCCTGTGAATTCAAGGTGGCACCGCGGATAGATTATATTCGTCCTTGACAGATTCTGTCAAGGGCGTTTTTTTAACTCCTTTGGCAGTAAAAAGCTAAAGGAGTTTTTTATTTTCAGGAGGAGAAGACGATGAAAATATCACCGAGCATTAATGAGGTTAAGAAAATAGCGGATCTGGGCAAATATAAGGTACTGCCCGTAAGCTGCGAAATACTGTCTGATATATGCACGCCGATAGAGGCCATGAAAATACTTAAAAACATATCGACGCACTGCTATATGCTGGAGTCGGCGCAGCAGAACGAAAAATGGGGACGCTACACCTTTCTAGGCTTTGACCCGAAGCTGGAGATAACCTGCATGGACGGGGAAATGAGGGCCGGAAACATCAGGTTCAGGACAGATGACCCGTCGGAGTTTCTGCGACAGATACTTGCCGATTATAAAAGTCCGAGCTTTGATTATCTTCCGTCCTTCACCGGCGGACTGGTCGGATATTTTTCTTATGACTATATCGGCTACAGCGAGCCGGCCGTAAGAACAAGGGTGCAGGACACAGAGGCGTTCAAGGACGTGGACCTGATGCTTTTTGACAAGGTCATAGCCTTTGATAACTTCCGTCAGAAAATTATCCTCATAGTAAATATGCCGCTCAATGATCCGGAAACGGGGTACAACAAGGCGACTATGGAGTTGAGACAGCTTACGGAGCTTCTGAGGACCGGCGAAAAGAAAAACGATCCGGGCGGTCATCTTTTGGGAGAGGTAACGCCGCTGTTTGATAAGGAGACCTACTGCGAAATGGTCGAGAGGGCGAAGCATTACATACATGAGGGAGACATATTCCAGATAGTGCTTTCCAACCGTTTGTCGGCTCCCTTTGAGGGAAGCCTGTTAAACACCTACAGGATACTGAGGACAATAAACCCCTCGCCGTATATGTTTTATTTCTCAGGAACAGATGTGGAGGTGGCCGGAGCGTCTCCGGAAACGCTGGTAAAGCTGGAAAACGGCGTACTGCATACATTCCCTCTGGCGGGCACAAGGCCAAGGGGCAAGACAGAGGCCGAGGATAAGGCCCTTGAGGAGCAGCTTTTAGCCGATGAAAAGGAGCTGGCCGAGCATAATATGCTTGTGGATCTGGGACGAAACGACCTCGGAAAGATAAGCAGATTCGGAACGGTTCAGGTAGAGAGACTGCATTCTATAGAAAGATTTTCCCATGTAATGCACATAGGCTCTACGGTCAGGGGCGAGATAAGAGATGAGTTTGATGCCCTGAACGCCGTGGAGGCGGTGCTTCCGGCGGGAACACTTTCGGGCGCGCCTAAGATAAGGGCCTGCCAGCTCATAGGTGAGCTTGAGAACAATAAGAGAGGAATTTATGGCGGAGCCATAGGATATATTGATTTTACCGGAAACATGGACACCTGCATCGCGATCCGCATCGCCTATAAGAAAAACGGCAAGGTGTTTGTCAGAAGCGGGGCCGGAATAGTGGCGGATTCGGTTCCCGAAAAGGAATTTGAGGAATGTATAAATAAGGCCAAGGCGGTAGTAAGTGCCTTAAAACTCGCGGAGGAGGCGGAATTATGATACTGCTTATAGACAATTACGACAGCTTTTCATATAACCTCTATCAGCTCATTGGTGAGATAGAACCGGACATTAAGGTCATACAGAACGATAAAATGAGCATAGAGGAAATAAGGGCCCTCGATCCCGGCCGAATGATCATCTCACCGGGTCCGGGCAGACCGGAGAACGCCGGGATAATTATAGAGGCGGTAAGAACACTGGGAAAGGAGATACCGACACTTGGGGTATGCCTGGGACATCAGGCCATATGCTCGGCCTTTGGCGCTAAGATAACATATGCCAAGGAGCTGATGCACGGAAAGCAGTCCGTAGTGAAATTTGATAAGACTTGTCCTCTGTTCAGGGGCTGCCCCGATACAGCTAAGGTGGCCAGATACCATTCCCTTGCTGCCGATGAACGGACTATGCCGGAGGAGCTGAAAATCACGGCTGTGACATCCGATGGCGAGATAATGGCGGTTCAGCACAGACAATACCCGATATTCGGCGTTCAGTTCCATCCGGAGTCCATAATGACACCGGACGGAAGGAAAATGCTTGAAAATTTTATAAAGGAGATATGACCATGATAAAAGAAGCAATAGTAAAAATAGTAGATAAAAAGGACCTGGCCTATGACGAGGCATACGCAGTAATGAACGAGATAATGAACGGTGAGACAACGCCGACCCAGAACGCGGCTTTTCTCGCGGCCCTTTCTGCCAAAAGCGCAAGGGCGGAAACCACTGACGAGATAGCCGGCTGTGCCGTAGCCATGAGGGACCATGCCGTAAAGGTCGAGACTGATATGGACATAATGGATATCGTAGGTACCGGCGGAGACAACGCACACAGCTTCAATATTTCCACAACATCGGCCATCGTTGCGGCCTCGGGCGGACTGAAGGTTGCAAAGCACGGAAACCGCGCGGCCTCATCAAAATGCGGGACTGCCGACTG
>CAZBNY010000034.1:9887-14047 GCA_964493235.1 uncultured Lachnospiraceae bacterium | reverse complement strand
GCTTATAAGTTGAAATCTGCGATTTCAACTTGATTGACGGTTTTAAGCCGAAAGCATGCTTTCGGCTTAAAGATTTCAACTTATCTCTCAAATAGCGCCCTCGAGAACTCCGACGGATTGAACGCCTGAAGGTCGTTCACTCCCTCGCCTACCCCGATATACCTTACCGGAATATTAAGCTCGTTCTTTATGGCGATAACTATGCCGCCCTTGGCCGTTCCGTCAAGCTTTGTAAGCACAAGGCCCGTTATGTCGGCAACCTCATTGAACAGCTTGGCCTGCTGTAAGGCGTTTTGTCCCGTCGTCGCGTCCAGCACAAGCAGGACCTCCTTATTTGCCTCGGGGTATTCACGTCCGATGACCTTGGCGATCTTTTTAAGCTCCTCCATAAGGTTCTTTTTGTTATGGAGTCTGCCGGCCGTGTCGCAGATGAGCACGTCGGTCTTGCGGCTCTTGGCGGCATTTACGGCGTCGAAAACGACTGCCGCGGGGTCGGAATTTTCCTCATGGCAGATAACGTCGGTCTTTGTGCGTTCTCCCCAAACCTTGAGCTGGTCTATGGCCGCCGCCCTGAACGTATCGGCCGCCGCCAAAAGCACGGTCTTGCCCTCTGCCTTGTAGTTAGACGCGAGCTTTCCGATGGTAGTTGTCTTGCCAACTCCGTTTACGCCGATGACAAGAATGACCGTCGGCGGAACGATTTTAAATTCCTCTTCCGCTCCCTCGGCAAGAATGGCAGTTATCTCGTCCTCCAACATACCCTTTATGAGCGAGGGGTCCTCGGCGTGTTCTCTCTTGACTCTTTTTCTTAAATTCTCGATTATTTTCAGCGTAGTCTCAACTCCAAGGTCAGCCATGATCAGGCTTTCCTCCAGCTCGTCAAAGAGGTCGTCGTCTATCTTTGTAAAGCCGCCGAGAACAGCGTCTACTCCGCCGAAAATGTTCCTCTTGGTCTTTTCAAGGCCATCCTTGAGTCTGGCGAAAAAGCCCTTTTTGTGTTCCTCTGCTGTCTCGTTTTCCTCCGGCTCTTCCTCTTTGTCGGATCCGTCTGCCGTTTCTTCCAAAGTCTCCTCCGGCCCGTCGGTATGCTCCTCGGGACCTTCTTCCGTCTCTTTGGGCACCTCCTCCGGCTCGCTTTCGGATATTTCGGGTTCCTCCTCGGGCAGCTCCTCGCCGTTTACTCTTTTTTCAACGTCCTCATTGACCTCGTTTTCGAGCCTTGTCACGTTTTCCACGACCTCCGTAACAACGTCCTCTCCGACAGTCTTCTCGGTCTCCTCCTCTATTTCGGAAACGGCGTCCCTGACTATCTCCTCAACGGTTTCCTCCGGGCCTTCCGTATTCTCGCTGATTTCGTTATTTTCGTTATTTTCGTTATTCTCCTTGTAATCGTCCCCGTATTCCTTGCCCTTAAGGAAATCTAAAAATCCCATATTTTCACTCCTTACCGGCCATCGGCCTCGTCAAATTTTACCGATACTATTTTTGATACGCCCTGCTCCTGCATAGTCACGCCGTAAAGCACGTCGGCGGACTCCATCGTGCCCTTTCTGTGGGTTATCACTATGAACTGCGTATCCTCGGAAAAACGCTTCAAATAATCGCTAAATCGCTGTACGTTGGCGTCATCCAGTGCGGCCTCTATCTCGTCCAGTACGCAAAACGGCGACGGCTTCATCTTGAGTATGGAGAAAAGTATGGCAATAGCCGTCAGCGCCCTTTCTCCGCCGGAGAGCAGCATCATGTTCTGCAAATTTTTGCCCGGGGGCTGCGCTATAATATCAATGCCGCTGGCAAGCGCGTCGTCCTCGTCAGACAGCTTCAAATAGGCCCGTCCGCCACCGAACATTTCCCTGAACACCTCGTTAAAGTTTTCGGAAATGACCTCCAGCTTTTCCCTGAACTGCTTTTCCATCAGTCCGGACAGGTCGGCAATTATTTTCTTGAGCTTTTCCTCGGCGTCGATTATATCGTTTTTCTGCTTTGAGAGGAATTCATATCTTTCCTTTGTTTCCTTATACTCATCGACAGCGTGTACGTTTACCGCGCCCAGCGCCTTTATCTGCGCTTTCAGCTCCCTTACCCTTCTGGCTATGTCTGAAACCGGCTCATCTGTCAGTGTGACCTTCACTGCCTCGGGATAGGTTATCTCATAGCTTTCCCACATATCGTCGTTGAGGCGTTTCCTATCCTCTGCCAGCTTTTCCGCCTTAGCCTCAAGGCGCACCAGTTCGTTTTTATATTTAAGTATAGTCTCACGGCAGGTATTGATCATATCCTCCTGTGCGTTAAGCCTTTCTGTTTCTTTTTTTCTGCCGTCGCTTACCGCTATAAGTTCATTCTCTCTTTCCTCTTTGCTCAAGCGGCTTTTCTCCGTCTTTTCTGCCGCGTCCTTAGCCAGCGATTCCTTCCCGGCCCTTTCATCGGCGTTTTTCTCGATCTCCGCTGAGACCGTCTCGAGCTTTTCGGCGAGAGCGGAATTTTCAGCCTCAATTCTCCTCATATTGTCAAGATTGGCCTGACGTCTCTCATTAGCGGAGGAAATGTCTATTTTCAGAGCGGTGATTTCTTCCGCCGCGGTCTCTCTGCCGCTTTTTCCGCTTTCTGAATTTTCCTTATATTCGTTGAGCTTCTTTTGCAGCTCGAATATTTCTCCCTCGGTCATTGAAAGCTCGTCTCTTGCCTTCTGTCTGTCGGAAGACGCGCTGTCGCTCTGCTCGGCGAGCTGTTCCTCCTCTATCTCGGCCAATCTCAGCTTTTCCTCATATCCGGCGGTCTCCTCTCTGGCTCTCTCAAGCTCCTGTTCAGCCGTTATGCGGGCAATATCGGCTTCTCTTTCTTCTTCCTTCTTTTCCTCAATGTCCTCGTCAATGTCCTCGATCTTTGCCATATTCTTATCTTTTTCAGAGCTGAGGCCCTCGCAGGCGGCTTTCAGGCTTTCCGTTTCCGTCTTAAGCCTGTCCAGCTCACGCTTTCTGCCGAAAACGCCGCCGTCCCGTCTGCCTGTGCTTCCGCCCGTAATAGCTCCGCCCGGCATAAACGATTCGCCGTCCAAGGTCACGAGCCGGTAGCTCTGCTTATATTTTTTAGCAAAGGCAATGGCGTTATCCATAGTGTCAATAACGAGTATCCTTCCCAAAAGGTTTTCCGCTATTCCGGTATACTCCTTGTCATATTTCACAAGGTCGCAGGCAACGGCTATAACACCGTTTTCCTTAAGCAGGCCGTCCTTTTCCGCCCCAAGCGTTCTGCCCCTGACAGTAGCCACGGGCAAAAAAGTCGCCCTTCCAAGCTGGTTCTTTTTGAGATAATTTACCGCTGTCCTTGCGTCGCTCTCCTTGTCCACGACAATGCTCTGGAGCGAGCCGCCAAGGGCGGTCTCTATGGCCGTCTCATACTTTTCATCGGTCTTAAAAAGCTGTGCCACAGCTCCCCTTACACCCCTAAAACCGGCGTTTCCGTTTTCCCTGAGCTTAAGCACCGCCTTGACGGACTTATAATATCCGTCATGCTCCTTTTCCATGTCGGAAAGCACGCGCAGTCTGGACTCCTTTTCGGCAAGCTTTTTGGTTTTATCCGCCAGTCCCTCGTCGATGACCGAAACTATTTTCATAGCCGAGGCCCTGCGGCTTTCCAGCCTTTCTATCTCCCGCTTTATGTCCTCTAAGTTATCCGCGCTCTGCTCCGCTCTCAGTTCGGCCGACTTCGCCTGTATCCTTTTGTCCTTAAGGCGTTTTTCTATGTCCGTCTTTTCCTCGGAAAGTTGTTTTTTTCTGGCCTCAAACTGTTCCAGTACAGCCTCCGTTCTTTCTATCGTACTTTTTATATCAGCAGTCCTCTTGATTTTTTCTATCATATCGGACTTGTAATCTTCTATTTTTTTCTCCCGCTCGGTCTGTTTTTCAAGCATGATGTTTAAGGCCGCTTCCTTTTCCTCAAGGACGGCCTTCATACCAATGATGTCCTCCTCGGCCTTTTTGAGCGTATCGGCCAGAGTGTTCATCTCGTCCAGATTTTCCCGCGTTTTTCTCTCGGTATCCTCTTTTTCGCCCATAAGCCTTTCGGCAGACGCGTCAAGATTGCGTATCTGCTCGTCCGTCAGACGGCAAATACCCTCGTTTTTCTCTATTTCTCCGCTAAGCTCGGCTATCTCCCTGTTT
>CAZBNY010000034.1:0-9877 GCA_964493235.1 uncultured Lachnospiraceae bacterium | reverse complement strand
TTCACGTATCTGTTCGGCCTCGGTCTTGAGTTCCTCAAGGTTTTCTTCGCCCTCGTTTATATCCCGTGTGGTGTTTTCTATCAGGGCATTCATTTCACAGATGCTTTTCTCCAGCTTTTCACCGTTTATCTTGAAAAGCATTATGTCGGCCTCTTTCATTCCGCCGTAAAGCTCCAGATATTTTTTCGCTTTCTCCGACTGTTTTTCCAACGGCTCTATCTTGGACTCTATCTCGCTGATTATATCCGTTATCCTCACAAGGTTCTGCTGTTCCTTTTCCAGCTTGGCCTCGGCCTCGTTTCTTCTGTTTTTGTATTTCACAATGCCGGCGGCTTCCTCAAAGAGCTGTCTCCTGTCCTCTGACTTGTTGCTCAGGATCTCGTCGATCTTGCCCTGACCGATTATGCTGTAGCCGTCACGGCCTATTCCCGTGTCCATGAACAGCTCGTATATATCCTTCAGGCGGCATTCCGTGCCGTTTATGGAATAGCTGCTTTCGCCGGAACGGTATACTCTCCTTGTTATCTTTATCTCCGAATAATCCACAGGTATATTTTTATCCGTATTGTCAACTGTCATGGAGACCTCGGCAAAACCAACGGGACGTCTGGCGGCCGTTCCCGCGAAAATAACGTCCTCCATCTTTCCGCCTCTCAGGCTTTTTGGCCGCTGTTCGCCAAGCACCCATCTGACGGCGTCGGAAATGTTGCTTTTTCCGCTTCCGTTTGGGCCTACGACAGCCGTTATACCCTTATTAAATTCCAGCCTTACCTTTTCCGGAAAGGATTTAAAGCCCTGTAGATCCAGTTCCTTTAAATACATCGGTTAGCACCTCATTAAAATACTGATTTTCCTCCGACAATACAGTGTATGGTCTCGCCGCACACCGTCAATCCCTTGGCTGGAGTAAATTTCGCCTTGGAATAGAATTTCGACGGTTCTATTACATATTCCCTGTTTAAGTCAATTATCGCTATATCCGCGTCTTTTCCCGCCTTTATTCCGCCCTTTGATTTAAAACGGAGTATTTTGGCGGGATTTTTAGACATTTTATCCGCAAGCTCCGAAAGCGTTATCGCTCCCGTCTTTACAAGCGCCGTATAGCTCAACGAAAACGCCGTCTCAAAGGCGGAGATACCATAGGCGGCCGTGTCAAACTCCCTCTGTTTGTACTCTATCCTTGTTGGCATATGACCCGAAGCAATCACATCTATGGTGCCGTCACTGACGCCCTCGATTATAGCCTCGGTATCCTCCTTAGTCCTAAGCGGAGGGATCACCTTGGCATAGGTATTGTACTGCATAGCCTGATCCTCCGTCAGCGTGAAGTAGTGCGGACTTGTCTCGCAGGTGACATTTACTCCCCTCTTTTTTGCCTGTCTGATGTACTGTACGGCTCCCTTTGTGCTGACATGGGCTATGTGAAGTCTCGCTCCCGTGTTTTCGGCAAGCACGATGTTTCTGGCAACTATCACGTCCTCGGCGTCACGCGGCATTCCCTCAAGGCCGAGAATAGTCGATACTCTGCCCTCATTCATTACTCCCCTGCCGGAAAGCGCCCTGTCCTCACAGTGGGTTATTACCGGCACGTCAAACATTTTGGAATATACGAAAATATTCCTCATAAGGCTGGCGTCCTCGACCGTCAGGTCCCCGTCGGCTATCCCAACGGCTCCCGCGCTTATCATTTCTCCCATTTCAGAAAGCTTCTCACCCCTGCACCCTATTGTCATACTTCCGTAGGGATATATATTTATATGGGAATACTCCCTGCTTTTCGTAATAATATATTCAACAACGGTTTTGTTGTCCACGGCCGGTTCGGTGTCAGGATTGCAGACTATTGTCGTAAATCCGCCCCTCGCGGCGCTCATGGAGGCCGTCTCTATGTCCTCAACGCTCTCATGGCCCGGGTCGCAGATAGTGCAGTGCATATCTATAAAGCCCGGGAATACATAAAGTCCGGCGGCGTCTATCACCTCAGCCCCGCCAGCCTCGATAGAATATCCCACCCGGGTTATTTTCCCGTCCTCAATAAGCACGTCGGCGGGTCTGTTTATGTCAATGCCTTCGGCTATGACATATCCGTTTTTAATCAAACGCCTCATGCAGTCCGCCTCCTATCTGTGAAAGTATATAAAGCATCGCCATTCTTACGGCAACGCTGTTTCCTATCTGGTCGTTTACTATGCACTGGGGACTGTTGATGACGCTTGTCGCTATTTCCACGCCCCTCTGTATCTGTCCAGGGTGCATAACTATGGCGTCGGCACTGGCGTATCTCATCAGGCCTTCGTCTATCAAAAACATACTCCTGTACTCGTCCAGCGACGGAATGTGTATACTGCACCCCTCCAGCGCCGAAATTCTTGTGGAAAGTATTACATCGGCCCGGTCAACGGCTTCTCTGGGATCAAAGCATACCTTTACCCCAAAGCTGTCAAGCTCAGGCGGGATAAGCGTAGATGGCCCGCTTACACGCACCTCTGCGCCCAGCTTAAGCAGCCCCCAAATATTGCTTTTTGAAACTCTGCTGTGCGTGATGTCCCCGATTATGGCGACCTTGAGTCCGTCAAAGCCTCCCTTTCTTTCCTTTATCGTCATAAGGTCCAGCAGAGACTGACCCGGATTTTCGTTATACCCGTCTCCGGCGTTTATGACCGACGCCTCAACGCTGTCGGCAAGTATTCTGGCCGCCCCTGACATAGGGTGCCTGAGTATGATAAAATCAGCGCCCATCTGGTCTATGAGCTGACCAATGTCCTGCAGTCTTTCCCGCCTTTCGCTGGCCGCAGTGGCCATCATGTCCACCACATTGGCGCTTAAATGCTGCGCCGCAAGCTCATATGAAAGCTTTGCCCTGGGGCTTGAGTCATAGAAAAGTATTATAACTGATTTTCCCTGAAGGTGGGGCACTTTTTTATTTTTCTGGCTTATGATGAATTTCATCGTTTCCGCCGTTTTCAGAATATATTCCAACTCGTCGGCAGTAAGGTCTCTTATGCCGAGAAAATCCTTTCTGTTCAAAAACATTGTGTTCCCTCCAAAATGCTAGATATTCCTGCATCTGTCTATCAGTTTCTCAAAATATTCAGGCAAAGGCGACTCAAACTCCATATATTCTCCCGTTGACGGGTGCGTAAAGCCAAGCACCCTCGCGTGGAGCGCCTGTCCGTTCAGATTGAACGGCTGTTTCTTGGGGCCGTACACGCTGTCGCCTAAAAGCGGGTGGCCTATATACGTCATGTGTACTCTTATCTGATGTGTGCGTCCCGTTTCAAGCCGGGCCTCGATAAACGTGAACTTGCCCATTCTGTCTATCACTCTGTAATGGGTAACGGCCCTTCTGCCGCCCGGCACAACAGCCATTTTTTTGCGGTCCTGCGGATTTCTCGCAAGGGGCTTATCCACGGTACCCTCGTCCTCTTTAATATTATTGTATACTATGGCGTTATATTTTCTTGTGATCGAATGCTCCGCAAGCTGTGATGCAAGGCTCCTGTGGGCGTTGTTGTTTTTAGCCGCCATTATCACCCCTGAGGTGTCCATGTCTATTCTGTGTACTATTCCGGGCCTCAGCACTCCGTTTATCCCCGATAAGCTGTCTCCGCAGTGATACAGCAGGGCGTTCACCAGCGTATCGGTATAATGCCCCGGCGCAGGGTGAACAACCATTCCCTGCGGCTTGTTTATGACAATAACATCGTCGTCCTCATACAAAATATCAAGCGGTATATTTTGAGGAAGTATCTCTAACGGCTCGCTTTCTGGTATCTCCAGCGTTACCACGTCGCCGCTTCTGAGCTTATAATTGGCCTTGACCGCCTTTCCGCCGACAAATACCCCGCCGGCGTCAAATATCTTCTTAAAGCCGCTTCTTGACAGTCCATCATAATTCTCGGCGGCAAACACGTCTATTCTTTTTCCAACATCCTCGGCCTCGGCAGCAAAGGTTATCATATCATTTAGCATTACGTTCTTCCTTATCGTTTTTCCCCTCGTCCTCTTTGATGACAAAAAGCACAAGCAGAGCCATCACAACAGTACCGACAACGACATATATATCCGCCATATTAAATACAGGCCACGTTATGAAGGTAAACTCGAAAAAGTCCACTACATAGCCTCTTATGAGCCTGTCAATAATATTGCCGACGGCTCCGGCCAATATGAGCATCAGCGTCCATTTGAGCCATCTGTACTTCCTTGTGTCAGGCATTCTTTTCATAGCGACAACAAGCACAACGCATATGACCGCCGCCAGCAGGAGCAAAAGCCATGTCTTTCCGTTTAAAATACCGAAAGCGGCTCCCCTGTTTTCCACAAAGGTGAAGTCCATAAACCCGTCTATAAATGTTATGCTGCCGACCGGCTTAAGGCTTGTGAGAGCGATATATTTGGTTATCTGGTCAACGGCTATGAGTACCACAGCCAGTATAATAGGTATAATCATATTCATCGATCCTCTAAAACGGCTTTGACAGCCTCCATTACCTCGTCCTTTGTGACATCTGATGTCCTTATGGTGCTTCCTATCTTGTCCGCTATGACAAATTTAAGGGTATTGGAGCTTACCTTTTTGTCATGAAAAAGCTGCTCGTAGACCTCATCAGCCTTAAGACCGGCTACAGATACCGGCAGGTCAAAATATTTAAGCAACTCCATAAATTCCGCCCTCTTATCCGCTCCGATATATCCTCTTTTTACGGAAATATCCATAATGGCCGCCATTCCAATGGCTACACACTCGCCGTGCAGAAGCTCAAACTCCTTGAGTCCCTCTATGGCGTGTCCTATAGTGTGGCCGTAGTTGAGTATTTCCCTCAGACCGGTATCATGCTCGTCCTCCCCGACCACAACGGCCTTCATCTCACAGCAGGAACGTATTATGTATTTCAGGCAGTCCTTATCATAGCCCTTTATTTTCTCTTTATTCTTGATTATATAGTCATAAAATTCCTCTGACTGTATTATTCCGTATTTAATCACCTCGGCCATACCGGCGGAAAATTCCCTTTTGGGAAGTGTATCCAGCGAGACCGTGTTTATGTAAACAAACTTCGGCTGATAGAAGGCTCCTACCACGTTTTTATAGCTGCCGAAGTCCACGCCGACCTTTCCGCCAACGCTGCTGTCCACCTGCGCCAAAAGCGTTGTCGGTATCTGTATAAAGTCAACCCCGCGCATAAAGCTTGCCGCCGCAAATCCGGCCATGTCTCCCGCTACGCCGCCGCCAAGTCCCGCGATAACGCTTTTTCTGTCAAACTTATTCTCTAACAGAAACTCATAAAAGCTCCTTATCGTGTCAAGGGTCTTACTTTTTTCCCCGGCCTTAAACACGCATATCCTTACCTCAGAGAATACCTGCTCCATCTCTTTTTTAACAGCCTCGGCGTATATACCGTTAACATTGCTGTCAGTAATTATACAAAGCTTTCTTCCCCCATAGCCGCATTTTTCGGCCGCCCGGGAAAGTCCGCTGAAACTCTCGGTAAAATATATTGGATATGCCGCAGAGCCCGTATCAACAATAATATTTTCCATGCCGTCCTCCTTATACATAACGTCCGACCGTTATAACAAGCCGGCCTTTTTTCGTAGTTCCTCCGACCTCGATCAGCTTTCCCCTTCCGCTGCCTTTCAGCGAAAGAATATCTCCCTCGTCTATCACATCGGAAACGCTTTTCACGACTGACCAGTTGACCGAGGCCCTTTCGCCCCTTATCATCTCCTGCGCCTCGCTCCTGCTCTTTCCGAATACCGCGCCAAAAACCGTATCAGCTCTCAGCGATGATACGGTAATATTCTTGATATCCATTTTCTTTTCGGGGAGCTTTATTTCTGAAATATCGGCTTTCTCAGCCTTGACCTTTGTCCGGCCGGTCTTTTCAAGATTTGCCGCTATATATGATGCTATCTCCTCCTCGGCAAAGCAATAGGCCGCGTCGTCAAGCACAACTATATCTCCCACCCTGCTGCGCTCTATGCCCAGTCCCAGAATGGAGCCGAGAAAATCCCTATGGGAAAGTCCTGATGAAAATTTAGTGTTATGCGTTATCTTTACAGCGCCTATCGGGAAAAATATGTCCTCCTCATTGAAATAGTCGGGGAAAAGGGCGATCATATTCCTTTCCGCCTCACTATAGCCTCCGAAGGTCGAAAAATTAAGCTCCCTTACGCTTTTTAAAAGCCGGCACGCCAAAGCACACATGGCAGGATCCAAAAAATCCGTAAATGTCACCATGCGTTTCTTTAAACCTAAATCAGCCTGATCCAAGACTTTTGCCAACAAAAGCTTTTCATCAGGCTGACAATAACTTTTTAACAGATCGTGTTTATCCAAAACTTTCGTCCTTTCAAAACATTCCTACAATATAAAGCAAAATAATCTGAATGATCTGAAGTATAAACAAAGCGATGACCGGAGAAAAGTCCAGCATCATTCCGCCGCCAAGCGGCGACTTGTCCATCATTCTCTTAACAGGGCCAAGTATAGGCTCCGTAAGAGTGTAGATGAGATTTCCAATGCTTGTGTTTCTGGCGTTCGGAAACCATGACATCAATACCCTGATAAGTACCAAATACTCTAAAATCTTAAAAAATACGTTGATTGCGTTGGTAAGCAAAGCAGCCATTAACGCACCTCCGTTCAATTATTTGCCCTGGCTGACCCACGGAAGGATCACGTTCTTATTGAGCTTGGGTTCTTCCCTGGTATCGCTGGCAATATCAAAATTAGCAGGCGCAATAATAAATATATTCGTTGATACCCTCTGAATAGAGCCCTCAAGCGAATAACAGGTACCGCTTAAAAAGTCCATTATTCTCTGCGCCACCGGGAACTCGACCTTTTCAAGATTTACTACAACAGGTCTCTTAGCCTTGATGTTGTCACATATACCCTGAGCGTCATCATAGCACTCAGGTTTCATGATAACTACCTGCTGTGTGCTCTGGCTCTTAAAGTCAACAACCTGAGGCTGCTGTGTCTGTGTTTTTCTCGATGAAGATCTCGGAGCCGAGTAGTCCAGGCTCTCTCTTGTCTCACGGGTCGATACTTCTCTTTTTTCTCTTGTACGAGGACGGTATTCTTCATAATCGTCTTCGTCTTCATATTCATCGTAATCGTCCTCATACTCATCGTCATAGGGTCCCGCAATAAAATCTTTGATTTTGTCTATAAACTTTGCCACAGCCATTTCCTCCTAATTTATGGTTAATTATTTTGGCCCAAACCTCCCGCCGGTCTTGGCCGGCTTATTATTTCTTACTGTAATCTCTCTTGCCGAATATGCCGGTGCCTATCCTTACGATAGTAGCGCCTTCCTCAATGGCGGTTTCGTAATCTCCGGTCATACCCATAGATAAAGTATCCATGTTTACATTATCAATTTTTTTAGCGTTAATGTCAACCAGTAATTGCTTCATATTCCGGAAATAAACTCTGTTTTCTTCTCCGTTTTCGACAAAGGGAGCGACTGTCATAAGTCCTTTTACTCTGATATTGTCAAGTTTTGCGATAGTCCTTATAAACTCCTCGCATTTCTCAGGCTTAATACCGAATTTTGACTCCTCGTCAGCCATGTTCAGCTCAACAAGCACGTCCATAACGACTCCGTGCTTCTTGGCCTGCTTATCTATTTCCTCAGCAAGCTTAAGGCTCTCAACAGAATGGATAAGCTTTACCTTATCTATTATATATTTAACTTTGTTAGTCTGCAAGTGTCCGATGAGATGCCATTTGACATCGGGTCCCATAGGCTCATATTTTTCCATGATCTCCTGTACCCTGTTTTCGCCAAGCTCGTTCAGTCCGCTCTCAACAGCGACCTTTATTCTCGGCACCTCCATTGTCTTTGAGACTGCGAGAAGAAGGATCTCCTTGGGATCGCGTCCGGCGCGTCTCGCGGCGGCGTCAATATTTTTTCTTATAGTCTCAATATTTTCGGAAACAAATCCGTAGTCTTCCATATTCATTGCTCCTTTCAGATCTATTAATAAATCTCGTCGCCTTCGTTTGCTCCGGCGGCATTCGTTATTATTTTATCATAAGCTTTGAGTGTCGATGTCGCAGGGTCAACTATAGTATACTGGCTGTTCTGTCCCAGCACGCTGATACCCGCGAATTTCGCAAAGGCCCCGTTGGCGGTAAGCACGCCGACCTTTGTGGACACCTCGCTCAACGTATATTCCGTGGCCGTCTCACCGGTGCCGGTAAGTACAGTGTCCCCCAGCTTCAGCGAGTCAAAGTCCTGCCTGATGTACGCAAAGTCCCCGTCCATAGACTCCACCTCGATCTTTACCAGCTCGTCCTTTCCGTCAGTTCTTTTTATGACAGCGCTGCCTCCGGCGCTTTCCACAACGCATACAGCCGGGATCTTAATAAACGTCTTTTCTATAATGGCGCTGTTGGGCACCCTGAGTCCCTCGTATGTGCTGTCCGTTATATAAAACTCTATGCTTCTGACGCTCAAAAACTGCTGTATGTTTTTATTGCTTCTGAAAACAACGTAGGTATCCGAGTCTCCCTGAGTCATGCTCTCTATTGTAACGTCAGCAGACTTTTCAGACTTTTCTATCACCGCCTTTATTGTTTTCGCATCACCGACCTCCCAGTCCGCAACGATCGAATTGTCAATATAGGCGCATATGTACCATATATTGCTCCTTACTATTTTGAACACCTCGCTTCCGGCCTCGACAGCCTTAGTCTTTGAGAGGTATTTAACGCTGTAGGACGCGTTGATGTCCTTTTTCGTTATTGTCTCAAGCGTTTCGGGAGTAAATTTCTCCTCCTCGCTGTCGCATGAAAGCACGAGTATTCCGCTGTCGGAGGCGGTCAGGTTCTCGGTGCTGTTGGAAAGCTGGGTCTGGTACGTTCTTCTCTGCGTAGCCAGCGAATCGGAGCTTTCGCTGTTCTCATTTATCCATATGTCTGTCCTTATGTCCATTTGTGTCTGTACAGCCGAGCGGAGGGTATAAACATCGTCGTAGCTGCCTCCGGCTATCCTCGTCTGGGCCGAAGCTACGGCTTCCGCTATGCTGCTGTCTGTCTTTAATATATCGTCCTTATACTTAGATATGTCAAGACGATTCTTCTGAGTCTCAATTATACTCTCATCAAGGGTCTGGAGTCTGTCCTCGGCCTTTCTGGCTGTTTCGCTCTCCCTTACCACGCACACCAGGGCATTCTTTTTGACCTTGTCTCCCTCTCCGTAGTTGAACGCGGGCTCGCCGCCCTTAGCGGAGCTGACAACATATTCGTCCCTTACAACAAGGCCGTCAAAGGCATTGGGAATATCTATCGTTCCATAGTCTACGGTTTCTATCCCTATAGTAGTGTTTCCGGTAGCGAAATCAAATGTATACTTTACCATATACACAAGTATTATGGCGAAAAGCGCAATAGTAAGCACATTTATCGGCGAGCGGCCCTTTCTCTTTCTTTTAGGGTTTTTTGGCTCGTCCTCATAAAGCGCCACCGGCTGGGAGCTGGTACTCCCCTTGTGTTTAACACTGCTTTTCTTTTTCCGCTGTGCCATAGGTTACTCTCCCTGTAGGTTAAACTGTGATTTACAAATTTTAATTATAACGTATTTTTTCCGTTAAGTAAACCTTTATGTTTCTAAAATTATCTTTATATTCCTAAAATTATCGAAGTAAAGAAAAACACCTTTGTTTTCCGTTTAGTATATCCGCCGAAAAGCCCGTGGCCTGAAATTTATCAGGACACGGGCTTTTTCAATTTATTCCGCTGTAAACCGGCCGGTTCATTTTGAGTGAATTCCAAAGCTTAAAAATCGATAGAATAAAGAGTGCCCTAAAAAGAAAACATAGAAATAATTAAAAGTCCTAAATAGGGCGGAGCGCAAGGCAA
>CAZBNY010000033.1:0-14058 GCA_964493235.1 uncultured Lachnospiraceae bacterium | reverse complement strand
CTTGGCAGGCTCGTAAAGCGCGGTTTTCTTTCTACCTCCAAGGAGGGCAAAAACAGATATTATAGCTGTATCATAACCGAGGAGGAATATATGGCCGTGGAAAGCCGGCTCTATATGCAGAAGCTGGGAGGCTCCTCCATAAGGGACATAGTCGCCTGCCTATATGACGGCAAGGCCCTGACGGACAAAGACCTGGAGGAGCTGAAAGAGTTTATTGACGAAAAGACGGGAGGCACACGGCATGAATGACATATTTACGCTGTTTATTGAAAATTCCCTGTGGCTTTCAGCGGTAATAGCCGTGGCTATATTGTTTTTCAGACTATCCCGAGGAAGGTTCAGCGCGAAGCTGCCATGCGTGGTATGGCTTATAATCGCCGTGAAGCTTATTATACCGTGGAACGTGCCCCTGCCAAAGGCCGAGCACGCCGTAGAGCTGTCCTCTATGTCGCAGGTATACATTCCCCCGATCACCCAGATGCCAATAGGCGAAGGCGTATCTCAGCCTGAGCACTATCCCGTCGGCACAAGCGAGGTCAATAACGGTATAACGACTGAGGATATGGCTATATACATATGGCTTGGCGGTATTTTTATAGCTGTATTTACGGCAGTTTTTAGAAACGCCTCGTTTAAAAAGAAGCTTAGGCTCTACTCAAGGCCGGCATCAGAAGAACTGAGGGCAGGACTGGAGAGCGCCGCCGCGTCTATGGATATGAAAGCTCCCGCGCTCAACATATGCGACAGAATATCATCACCAATGGCGATGGGTCTGCTTTCTCCGGAGATATACCTTCCCACCGAGGAGCACGGCGATGAGCTTGAAATGATATTCCGGCACGAGCTTACTCACATAAAACGGCATGATCTGTGGAAAAAAATGATATTTATGGCCGCCCGGACTGTTCACTGGTTCAATCCATTGGTCTATCTGATGGTCTCCGAGGCCAGCAAAGCACTGGAGATCGCCTGCGATGCCGAGGTCGTCATGGACGCCGATATAGAATATAGAAAAAATTACAGTCTGATAATACTCAGGCAGGCCAAAGACGACAGCTCCTCCAGATACCTTACGACCTGCTTCGCCTGCGGCAAAAACACATTAAAGGCGCGTTTTTCGGAAATACTTAGTCTCTCGCCTAAGAAAAAAGGCTGGACAATAGCCGTTTTGGCCCTAGCCCTCTGCCTGATATGCGGAGTATTTGTATCCTGTAAGCCTAAGGACACCCAGACGGATTACGATACCTATGAGGAGATGGCGACGATATGGGCACAGTGCCTTGCCGACAGAAACGGCAAAGCCCGTTACGATATGATGGACGCCGATATGAAGTCCGAATTTGAAAAAACACAGACCCTTGATGGTGAGCTTATATATTCTATAGGCTGGTCCAGTCCGTGGGTCACGGATTACCGTGTTGAGGTCAGCGAAAATACCGCAACTATACATTATACCCTTCAGGACAGCATTCCCGGCACCTATTACATGGACGAAACGCTTAGGTTCGGAGAGGAGGACGGCCGCAAAGCAGTCGTTGGCTATGTCATTTCGCCGCTCCAGGCCGAACCTATTGGAGAAAGACAGCAGCTTTGGGAAATACACGGGGTTTTCTATGACTCGGGCATTGAGGTCGATGATACGCTTAAGGAATATATTTTCAACTATATCGTCAATACGTTCTATAACGGCTATAGTGACAGATATTTTATTGACAGTATTGATGAGGAATTTAATGAGTGTAACATTACAGATACCTCTGTCGAGGTAAAGCTTTCCGTCAAGGCGACCTTCCATAACTATGACGCCGAGGTAAGCCGTCTGGAAAGCGGCATTAAGCCTGAACGTCTGACCAACGCAGAGGATTATTACGGCTCCCATATCGATGATAAATACCTTGAGGAGGGCATATACGCCTCATACGACCTTATATTCACCTGCGACGCCAACTACAATACCGATACGTTTATGCTGACCGATACGGACGGAAATCCATTTGTTCAGCCGGATTCTTTCAACAGCTCCGGAGAAAAGACAATGTTCGGCAGCATTGACATCAGCGGAAATAATGTGACCCTCAGCCGCAAACAGTTTAACACCGATAATAAAGGACTGACTCCCGGCGGCTTCTATATAACCGACTGGGGCGTTAAAGAAAACCTGACTCTGACCGATGAAACCACTGTCAGTATGCTCAATGAGAACCTTGAGCCTATGGAGGTGCCCATCGAAGAGCTGGAAGGCGGCTACCGGCTGTTTTGGATAACGGTCAACAAAAACAACGAGATCTTACAGATGACTGAGCAATACATACCATAACAAAAATCGAGCAAGGAATGAGGACCATACCCTTGCTCGATTTTTGCCGAACCATGTTATAATTTGTCTTACGCTTATCCTTTCTTTCCCCTTTATTCACCATTATACTTTAAATAAAGACAAAAGCAAAAAGGAGGAGAAATATGAAAATATCTTATGAGGCGTTCGAGAACTACAAGAGATCAAGAGCCTTTGAGGAACCTGATTTAGACTGGCTGGCCAATAGGCTGACAGACGAGGATCTGGACGACCTTAAAAAGCAAATAGAGTATCTGATGCTGGAGGTCGAGGAGGAGACCCTTGTCTCGCTCCTTGAGTATGTATCTTAAGCGGCTCTCTTTACATTGGCCTTTACCCACTGCCTGTAGAACACGATGGATAAGACCGTCGCTATGCTCCAGCCAATGGGCCATGCCATCCATATCTTTGTTGACGAGCTGAAAATGCCGGAAAAAATAACGGCGAGAACTACCCTTATGAACAGATCCGCAAAGGTCGCCGCCATGAACCTTCCCATCGCGCTTACTCCTCTCAGCACTCCGTCGGCCACAAGCTTTGTGGATATGACAAAATAGAAGGGCGAGATTATCCTTAAAAATGTAACGCCTGTGCTTACAGCGACGGCGGAGCCGTCCTTCATAAAGAACTCGATAAACGTCTGTCCGCAGAAAATATAGAGAACAACAATAGGTATACATATGACATATACCATCTTGACTCCGGCGGAAAAGCCCTGCTTTATACGTTCATTCTTTCCGGCGCCGAGATTCTGGGCCGAATAGTTGGATATTCCGTTGGCGAGGGTCGTAAATGAGGTCGTTACAAGGTTATTCATTTTTACAGCGGCCGAATAGCCTGCCATGACCGACGCTCCGTAGCCGTTTATTACACCCTGTATGATTATATTTCCTACCGAAATAAAGCTTTGCTGTAAAATACTTGGGATCGCCACGATCGAGATCTGCTTAAGTATGGCGGCGGAAAATTTCCGTATCGGGTCCTCAGTATGTATAGAATTCAGTTTTTTGATCACAACGAACATAGCGGCTATGCAGCTTACTCCCTGACAAAGGAAGGTCGCCCAGGCTACGCCGTCTACTCCCATTCCGACGGCGGTCACAAAAAGATAGTCAACAAAAATATTCGCCGTTGAGGAAATAGCCAGGAATATGAACGGCGTCCTCGAATCGCCAAGGGCCGAGAAAATTCCGGTGGCGATGTTATAGAAAAACAGGAAGAACAGGCCTCCTATGTAAATATTAAGATAAAGCTTTGAATCGGCCAGCACCTCATCGGGAGTTTTTATAAGCTCAAGGAGCCAGGGGCACAGCAGGAAGCCCAAAAGCATCAGTATCCCGCACAATATGGCTCCGGCGATCCATGTCGTGTATACGGCGGTCTTCATCTGTCCGTATCTTTTAGCTCCGAAAAGCTGCGAAACTATGATCGAGCAGCCCATATTGCAGCCAAAGGCGAAGGCTATAAAAATAAGCGTTATTTCATAAGAATTACCGACTGCCGCCAACGCGTTTTCACCTATAAATTTGCCCGCGATCAGCGAATCGGCTATATTGTAAAGCTGCTGGAAAATTATGCTTCCAAACAGTGGAAGACAGAACTTCCACAGCACCGACTGCGGATTCCCCTCTGTAAGATCCTTAACCATGATTTTCATCTCCTATAAGAATTTCGCCTTTTAAGACGCCTAAATTATTATAGCATTGACGAAAAAATAATAAAATGTATAATATATATATTAGTTATATCAATTTTACATGGGAGAAACATTATGCTTATCAACTATGAATATTATAGAATATTTTATTATGTGGCAAAATATCAGAATATAACACAGGCGGCCGCTGCCCTTATGAGCAGCCAGCCGAATGTAACAAGGACTATAAAGCAAATGGAAAAAAATCTTGGCTGCGCGTTGTTCGTGCGTACAGCCAGAGGTGTAAAGCTCACAAGGGAAGGTGAAATGCTCTATGAACACGTCGCCATCGCCTATGAGCATATCGAGGCGGGCGAAAAGGAGCTTTCCGGAAGGCTTACCCTACAGGACGGAACGGTGACGATAGGCACTGGTGAAACGGCCCTTCATGTTTTTTTGCTCAAAAAGCTGACGGAATTTCACGCGCTTTACCCAAAGGTCAAGCTGAAAATAACAAACAGCTCTACCATACAGTCAATAAAGGCCCTGAACACGGGAGTAGTCGATTTTTCAGTAGTTGTCGACCCCAAAAACATATCTCCCCAAATAAAGTCGGTCCGCCTATGCTCATTTAACGAGATACTAATAGGCGGAAGCCAGTACAGATATTTAGCCGACAGTCCCCTGAGCCTTAAAAGGCTGTCGGAGCTGCCCTTTATATGTATGGACAAAACTACCGGATCGCATAAATTCTACAGAGATCTGTTTATATCCGAAGGTCTGGAGATGGAGCCGGATATAGAGGTCGCCACAAGCGACATGATACTTCCGGTCGTAGAAAACAATCTCGGTCTCGGCTTTGTGCCGGAGCAGTTCGCGTCTCAGGCTTTGTCAGACGGACGTGTATTCAAAATAAATACGGACATAGAAATACCGCCCAGGTATATTTGTATGCTTAAGGATAAGGGCCGCTCTCTCAGCGCCGCCGCTGACAGGCTGGCCGGCTTTTTGTGTGAGTGATCAGCGGCATATGTCGTAGCCGTGATTTCTCAGCGCCTCCAGTGTTCGTCCCTTATTCTCACGCTTTATGAGAAAATAGTCGGTATCATAGGTGGATAAAGCGAACATGCTTATCTTTTCGTCGGCAAGTATGCCCGCGATACGTGAAAGAATACCTATAAGCGAAAAATCAAGCTGTCCTACAATACGGAAGGCCGCCCAGCCGTCGTCCCTTTCCGTCCAGCCATCGGGCACATAGGCCGTTTCGCATACGAGGGAAAATTCCCTGTCGGTCTTTCCGACAAATACAAAATCCCCGTCAGGAAATATTGGCTGCGCGTATTTGCATACAGACAGCTCTCTGTTCAAAAACTCAAGCGTCATCAGAAGTCACTCTCCTTCTCTCAGTTTCGGCGTCATACTCGTCAATAAAGCTATGAATAACTCCCTTTGTCTTATAGCCGACAAGCGTATCCACGTTTACATCGTGAATACTGTTGAAAATATTTGTCTCTATAAGCGGATTGTCTTTTTTGAGCCTTCGGATAAGCTCCTTAGTCTCCTTTCGCTTGGAGGACATCTCCTCGTTGGCGACGTTTTCCGTGAAACGGCAGGCGCACTGCAAAAACTCAAGTCCGTTATAGTCTCTCCATGCTATGATCGCGTCCTCGTGTACGCAGTAGAGCGGCCTTATCAGCTCCATTCCCGCGAAATTAGTGCTGTGCAGCTTCGGTCTCATTCCCTGTATCTGCGCTCCGTATAGCATTCCCATAAGGGTAGTCTCGATAACGTCGCTGAAATGATGCCCCAGCGCTATTTTGTTGCAGCCAAGCTCCCTCGCCTTGCTGTAGAGGTGTCCTCTCCTCATTCTGGCGCAGAGGTAGCAGGGACTTTTTGTCGTGCTGTTGGCGACATCGAATATATCCGTCTCAAAAACATTTATAGGTATTTCCAAAAGAGCCGCGTTATCTATTATTCTCTGACGGTTGACCTCATTATAGCCCGGGTCCATAACTATATATTCCAGCTCAAAGGGAAAATCCGTTATACGGTGCAGAAGCTGGAACATCTTCGCCATAAGCATGGAGTCCTTCCCGCCGGAAATACATACGGCAATCCTGTCGCCTTCCTCTATCAGCTCATAGCGTTTTATAGCCTCTGTAAACGGTCTCCACAGCTCTTTTCTATATTTTTTCTGAATGCTGCGCTCAATGAGCTGGCATTTTGTAAGCTCTCTTTTCAAAAACCGCCACCACCTGTCGAATCCTTATTGCAGTCTTGCTTTCAGTTCCTTCATTATTATGTCCTTAGACTTGGGCAGAAAATGTCCCTCAAGACCATAGTCGAAATCAATGGCCTCAAGCTCCTCTATCAGCACCGACAGCTTTTCCCTGTTGTCTATCCACTGATCCCTTACAAGCTCCTCACATAGGGAATCTCCAAAAAATACAACCTTCTCATTTGGTATATAAACAATAATGCTGTCGTCCGTGTGGGGACTTGTCACCTTCTTGAACACGCACGGCTGATCTCCCAGGTCGAGAATCATCTCGTCCTTAAAAGAAATATCCGCCTTTTTTACCTGAATTTCTGTCAAATCAGGATATTCCAGTCTTATATGCGGCTCACAGAACAAGGGAAATCTGTCATCAGCAACATATTGTGTCAAAAGTCCGTCATTCCATTCCCAGTGTGACATATCGTCAAGAATATCATTCGTTTTGTCCAGCGCTATAGACACCGCCTTTAAAGAAGATATGCCGAAGCAATGATCCCAATGATGATGTGTAACGACAACAAAATCAGCCGGGGCGAAACCGTTATCCGCCAGGTCGGCATTGAACCGGGCCACGGTTTTCTCGGAATTTCCCGCCTCTATCATAAGTGAGTATTTTTCGCCTCTCACATATCCCATGACCGGCCGGTCCGTGGCCTCGACAGGCTCCGTATAATAAATATTTTCAGTTATCCTTTTCAGCATATTCTCACCTTACCTTAGCGCCGGGACATTTTGACTTAATAAAATCCGAAAACTCCGCTCCGTTGTTTGAAATAAAACCGTTTTTATCAACGATAATCGACATTCCTATTGATAACCCGAGTACATACAGATTCTCTGTCTCGGCGATATAGCTTATTTTTTCATATTCTGTTTTTACCGTGTTTCCCGCGGCCAGATTTTTCCCGATGATAAATCCATCATAGAAGAAAAGCCTTATCTCGGCCTCCCTGCCGTACTTTTCCACGCTCTGCCTATAGGCTTTTTCAGGCGACGTTTTTGACAGGTAGACAATTATCATCAAAACGGCAAACGCCGCAAAAAGTATTCCCATCATTGTCCTTCCGCCAAAAATGCCGTTCACGGCAAACGCCGCGAAAATCAAAGTAAAAACGGCGCAGTAAACCTTATACCATTTAGGCAGGGCGGCTTTTGCCATTTCCCGAAGGTTGTCCTTCGTATAACGGCAGGCGTTAGAAAATACAGGTTCCATATCAGCACCTCCAAGCTAACGGGTTTATTAAGTCAGTATATCATAAATTTACGTTAAATGCACTATTGTCAAAGCCGAATATATGCTATAATTTAATACGGGGATAAAAACACAAGCCGGTAGGTAGTCCGGCGCGGCAGAAGCCGTAAGTAGCCCTCCTCCTCCTGAGGTCGTCCGTTCCCCTTTAATATATTTAAGGAGGAAAACAAAATGGATAAGATTTCTGTGGAGCTTGTAGTTTACTTTGATGGCCCCTTTTGGGCCGGAGTTATTGAAAGGACCGTCGGGGACAGGCTGTCTGTATCAAAAACAGTTTTTGGAGCCGAACCGAGGGACTATGAGATCTACGCCTTTATTTTGGAGAACTACTACAGGCTCTCCTTCTCGCCGACGGTCCATTCCGCCGTCAGGGAAAGAAATATGAATCCAAAACGTATGCAGAGGGAGGCCAGAAGGCAAATGTCCGCCGATGGAATAGGCACAAAAAGCCAGCAGGCCCTCCAGATGCAGAGAGAGCAGCTTAAGGCCGAAAGAAGGACACTCTCCGCCGATAAAAAGGAGTCGGATGCAAAGCGCAGGTTTGAACTGCGCTGTCAGAAGAAAAAAGAGAAGCACAGAGGTAAATAAGCGGTTCCAAATCACGTTGCGGCGGTCTGATAGACTGCCGCTTCTTTGTCCAAAATAATGTATGTCCAAATGCCAGACCATTCTGAAATATATCAAAAAGGCTATATTTTGCCCCAAAAAACAGTATATTTAAAAACCCCGTTATGTGTGGACATTCCAGATTTTATCTGATACGATAATCGGGTGAAAAATATTGGTGAGAAGGTAATATTATGTCAGATATTTTAAATTCGGAAAGAAACCCTATGAGGACTGTACTCTCTCTTGCCGTCCCGTCTATTTTTGAGCAGCTGCTTATGTGTCTGGCCAGCCTTATCGATACCGCAATGGTAGGCGCGCTTGGAGCAGTCGCTACCGCGAGCATAGGCATAAACGACGCGAGCATTTGGTTTATACAGGGATTTATAATGGCTGTCAGCACCGGATTCATGTACATAATAGCCAGAAGGATAGGCGAGGGAAACATGGATAAGGCCAGAAAGGCCGCAAGGGAGGCAATAACCTTTTCCTTCATTTTCGGAGGAATAATAGCCGTTTTTGTATTCTTTGCCGCCGGCTTTGTACCGGTGTGGCTCGGAGCGGAGCCGGAGGTAGCACCCCATGCCATTAACTATTTAAGAATAGTCGGCATCAGCTTCCTGTTTATGACCATCACCAGCGTGCTCAGCTCCTCAATACGTTCAGCCGGCAACGCCAAGGTGCCGCTTGTCATAAACACGGCCGCCAACCTTTTGAATATAGTAGGAAACCTTTTCCTCATAAACTCACAGATAAACCTCAGCAAGATCGGTATAAACATTGTTCTGCCCGGCGCCGGTCTGGGAGTTGAGGGAGCGGCTCTTTCGACAATGCTTTCAAGGGTATTCAGCGCAATAGCGTTCCTTATCTGTATGTACGTTGTCGATACACCGATAAAAATCAAACCGGCAGGCGACTACGGACTTACGTCTGAGGATATGCGTATCATGGTAAAAATCGGTGTCCCGACGGCAATGGAGCGCTGTTCATTGAGTGTGGGAGCGATCATCGTTACGGCCGTGATCTCCACGATTGGCACAAACGCCATAGCCGCTCACCATTTGACCGACCAGATAGAGGGTATACTCTATCTTCCGGCCTACGGTATAGCCTATACGGCTACGACCCTTATCGGTCAGACGGTCGGAGCGGGAAGATACGATATGGCCAAAAAATACGCATGGCTTTGCGTAAAGCTGAATACTGCCGTCATACTTTTGGTATGCATACCGATATTCATAATGGCGGAGCCTATTGTCGGAATATTTACACCTGATGAGGCGGTCATCAGTCTTGGAACGATCACTCTGAGACTGGCGGCAGGCTTTGAGCTTCTGTTCTCCTCGTCAATAGTCGGAAACGGTATATGCAGAGGCTCCGGAGACGTAAAGCTTCCGCTCTTTGTAAGCCTTATTGGCGTGTGGGCGATCAGGCTTGAGCTTGTATATCTTTTTGGTATCGTGTTCAAATGGGGCCTTGTCGGCGTATGGATCGCTATCAGCGCTGACGTTTCGTGGAGAGGTATCATGCTCCTTCTTCGTCTTAAGAGCAATAAATGGCTGCCTGAAAAATCCTCTGAAACTACAGAAAAGCCCGGTACTATATAAAAACAGCCCTCCGAACAGAGCTCGTAGGGCGTCAAAATCAGAATTTCAAGTATATACAGATTTATGAGCAACGGGTTTCAGGCCATTTATCCCTTAGAGACCCGTTGCTTTTCGGCCGTGCCGGCATCGGAAAGCTCTTTGCTTTCAGACTCTTTCCGATGCCTGATTAAGTTAAACCCTCAGAACAGAGTTCGGAGGTTTCAATTTACTTGCATTTTCTTTTTTCTTTCGCAAATCTGACCGCTTTCCTGCCCTTTGTCAGTATCAGCACCGCAGCGCATTCCTTTACGGTATCTGCCGCAGGCGCTATACAGAACAGTCACTCTTTGCCGTCAAGCTTAAGATTACATAGCTACCGTTTTCCTCGACGCTTATTTTGTGCCGCTTGCCGTCCCTGAGCCGCCATACCTTTACATCGCCGCTGTCCTCCGGCTTAAGCAATCTTATGCTTGTTTGGCTCTCGCCGTCCACATTTCCGCTTTCTATACTTACACTTATTACCGAGCTTTCGCCAAACGCTCCTCTCGGGAGCTTTTCCGCCGATGCTTGCCCATCGCCGGAATAATAAACAGCTTCGCTCCCCGCTCCTTCAGCTTGTCACACATGGTCCTGACAATAAACGGCAGGCCGGGTATGCCTTTGTTCCGACGATTATGGTTATGTACTTTTCCCTTATCTTTACCATTTTAGGTATAGTTACCTTGTCCGGTCCCTGAACAAAAAAGTCCATTTCGGGAAAATCTATCTCCTGTATTTATATTGCCTTCCATGCTCATCAACAGAAATTGCATTTCCTTGCCATAGACATATCGTTAAAGCCAAGGGCCTCTGCCTTGCTCTTTCTTCCGTTTACGACCTCCAGCATAAGCTCAAATAGTCTTTCGCCCGTATCGGCGATCGTCGCCCTTCCGGCAACTATATCGCTGGCGTCAAAGTCTATATTGTCGTTCATAAGCTGATATGTTTCGGCATTGCCGGTCAGCTTGATGACCGGGACGATTCCGTTGCCCGTTGGCGTACCTCTGCCGGTCGTGAAAATAACTATTTGAGCTCCGCCGGCCACCATCGCCGCTATGGAGGCAATATCCTGTCCCGGTGTGTCCATTACGACAAGTCCCTTCTTATCTATCTGCTCGCCGTAGCCGTATACCTCGTTGATAGTGGAATATCCGGCCTTGTTGATACATCCGAGAGATTTTTCCTCGATCGTTGTAAGGCCGCCCTCTTTATTTCCGGGCGAGGGGTTTCCGTCGCGGATATTTTCTCCCGCGATGGCAAAATGCTCCTCATTGTTCTTTATCATCGCCAAAAGGTCGTTGGCCACCCGCTCGTTTATACATCTGGCGGCGAGTATATCCTCGGTTCCCATAAGCTCCGTCGTCTCGGAAAGAATGCTTGTGGCACCCATTGAAACCAGCTTGTCACTGACATATCCGAGTGTAGGATTTGCCGCGAGTCCGCTTGTTGGGTCGCTGCCGCCGCACTCCGTAGCAAGCATAAGCTCCGAAATATCAGCCTCCTCCTTTTCACAAAGGGACGCGTCCATGCTCATCTTCATGGCGTATTTTACTCCGAGCTCTACCGCCTTTATCGTTCCTCCCGCATTCCTTATAACTATGCTTTCAAGCGGCTTATTCGTCAGAGCCTTAATCCTTTCCACAAGAACGGGTGCCTGAACTCCCTCGCAGTTATTTCCTACTACTACTGTTCCGTATACATTGGGGTTTGCCGCAAAGCCTGACAGCACCTTAAATGTCATCTCAATATCCGCCGCTGACGCCGCGCAGCCGCCCTGATTTGGTATATAGACCGCTCCAGGGACCTGGCTTGCTATGAACCTCGCTGTTTCGCTGGCACACAGCGAACACGGCAGTATAAGCACATGATTCCTGATTCCTATTTTTCCGTCCGGTCGTCTGTATCCTCTGAATTTCATAGCTTTTCCTCCCATTACTTCATAATGCTGTCCAGATTCCATGTGTGTACATGCTCGCCCTTTTTTATATCCTGAAGAGCATAGCCTATTTTACAGCCGTATTTTATGACGGCCTCTCCCTTTCGTATATCCCTGAGCGCCGCCTTATGGTAAATAGGTATATCGGTTGAGGCCGTAAGACTCTTTTCCTCCCCATTGACATCATAAATGATTTTGTCTCCGTTCTTTATAGGGGTGATCACCGTTGCGACGGTATCGGCTTCCTTTATTACAAGGCTGTTATACATAATTTCCCTCCTTTATTTTATTGGGCCTGCAAGGCTTATCCACATTTTACTTGTTTCCTCTATAGTTTTCTCAACCATTGACTTATCTCTCTTAATTATCGGCTCCATAAGCATCTCATGGCTTTTTATCGACATTTCCGGGACCTCCGGCCGGTTTTCATAGGTTTTGATCAGATAAGGCACATAGTAGTTCATCACAAAGGCGTATATCCTCTCTATAAAGCCGTTATGCGTCGCGGCTCCCAAAAGCCTGTGAAACTCCATGTTCCTTTCCAGCTTAAGACTGTCAGCGTTTCCCTTATCTGCTGAAGCCGTTTTAAATTTCTCGCTATTCTCATGCATTTTTCTAATATCATCTTCATCGGCATTTTCGACCGCCATATACAGCACTTCCCTCTCTATGGCAGCTCTGAATCCAATTATCTCGTCTTTGGACGGACTCATAAGAAGAAAGCTGAACAGAACCGGATTAAGGCTTGAAAGGCTGTCGGGCTGACATATAAAAGTTCCGTTGCCCCTCTGTATGTCTATAACCCCATAGGCCGAAAGTATTTTCATTGCCTCCCTGACCGAGCCTCGGCTGACCGACAGTATTTCCGAAAGCTCTGTCTCGTTAGGTATTCTGTCGCCCGGTTTAAGCTCCTTTTTTTCAAGCAGCTCTTTAAATACTTTTATTACAAAATCCACAGCGGACTCATTTTTCTTTCCCTCGACATTTTCCAAAGGCATATTAATCCTCCTTAATACCGAATGCCCTTCTTAATGCCGAATACATAAGCTCATAGGCCATTTTGGCATAGTGGGAATCCGGCACCGCTATCTCGAAGCTATGGTAGCAGCCGGGGAAAATATGGTACTCAACGGGTACTCCGGCCCTCATAAGCCTTGTCCAATACTCGACATTCTCATCAAAAAGAGGATCGACCGTACCGATAAACGAAAATACCGGCGGAAGTCCGCTCAGATCCTCGGCAAGAGCAGGCGAAGCATAGCAGTCCACCTCTTTATCCTTGTCCAAATATGCTCCCCAGCCGATTTTACTGTAGTCATAGCACCAAACCTTACGGCTTGTGACAGCCTTTTGGGAATACGTATCCGCTTTATAGTCCAGCATTGCGTACATCGGTATCTGTAAAACCGGCTTGGGTCCCTTCCTGTCTCTTGTCATAAGGGCGAGCGCCGCTACTATTCCTCCGCCTGCCGAAAGTCCGGTTATTGCTATTCTTGACGGATCGGCACCTATGTCGGCTCCGTTTTTATCCAGCCAGAGAAGGGCGGCGTAGGCGTCCTCTATAGGAGATGGCGCCTTATATTCCGGAGCGAGGCGGTATTCAACGGAAACTACCATCATTCCGACATTTTTGACAAAACGCAGGCACATATCGTTCTGTCTGAGCACGCTTCCGAAAACAAATCCGCCGCCGTGGAAGAACATTCCGCAGGGAAGAAGCTCCTTGCCCCTGTCGGCAGGCTCGTATATCCTCAGCTTAATATCGGGCGCGCCCTCGGGGCCCGGTATCATTTTCTCATATACATTTACCTCCGGATCGTCCTTCAGGTTTTTCTTCTCCTGCTCATAGCAGGCGGGTTTAAAACTGTCCAGATGATCCAGATCAAAGCCCTGAGAAGCATCGTAGTTTGCCAAAAGCTCCTTGTCGATAAGCGATCTCATAATTTTTTCGTCCAAAGCAAACGCCTCCTTATTGTTCCCGTAATTAAACATCAAACGTATGATGTTTAATTATATAGTATACTCTGCCGCTTGTCATTATGAATACTATTCAAAAAATTTTACTCGATCTTCTGCTCCAGAGAATCAAATTCCTGTGTTGGGAAAAATTCCCCAAGGCTTATTTCCAAGCCGTCGCACAGCTTTTTGATAGTTATGATCGAAACGTCTCTCCTGCGCTCGTCCAGCAGGCTATACACCGTTGACGGCGTGACCCCTGAAATATTGGCCAGCTCATTGGTTTTTATCCCTCTTTCCCTGCATAAAGATCTGAATCTTTCCGCGACCGCGTCTTTAACTGACATAACATCACCTTCTAAAAAAAATAAACGCAAATGCGTAAGGAGCGTCCGAAAAAGAAAACATAGAAATAATTAAAAGTCCTAAATAGG
>CAZBNY010000032.1:0-14095 GCA_964493235.1 uncultured Lachnospiraceae bacterium | reverse complement strand
CTAGGGCTAATGACTGCTGTGGTGCTCACAGGGCAAGATAAGACCTGCTGAAGACGATGAGGCACCTGAGGAAGCTACAATTTCCTTATTTCCTCCCTGTCTTGTCCTTTAGTTAATAACATTATAGCATAATTATTCTTATTTGACAATAATTATTATTTGATTGTTTGATTATTTTATCTCTATTATTTTCAAAATCAAAAAATATATACTTATGTAAAAAATAAGCCGTGATCCGTTTGGTTCCCGACTTATTTTATCTTAAACCGTTAATTCTATTATATTCCCATCGGGATTAAGCGCCGTACTTTCATAATATCCGTCGCCCGTAGTCCTCAGGCCGTCCAAAATTTCAAATCTGTCAGCCCTAAGCCCGTCAGTCATTTCGTTGACCGCCGACGCCGATCCCAAGTGAAAACGCCAAATGTACATAACCCGCCGCTTTGCGGGCTCTGGCAGCTATATCGGGTCTTGTCATTATTTCAAGGTATCATCGTCAAAGCTCAGAAAATAGGTCCTTAGCCCTGTTTTCGGATTGTGATGCATTTCTCCGGCTTTTGCGGAAAAATATTTTTCATAGAAGTATCTCATTCCCTCAAAGGCCGTTCGTATATAGCACCACACGGTTTTTTATATTCTCTGCCTGTTTATCAGAAGGCAACGATATATTTGTCTACTTCCCAACTGCTTACGCAGGTAGTATAGTCCTCCCACTCACGCTCTTTGCCGGCAATATACTGAGTAACGATATGCTCACCGAGAGCTTCTTTAAGAAGCTCGTCCTTCTCAAACTCGTCAATGGCCTCCCTAAGCGATCCGGGAAGTCCCTCTATGCCCTTTGCCTTTCTCTCTTTTCTTGACATCTCAAATATATTATCGTTGATCTCCGCGGGAGCCTCCATTCCCTTTTCGATGCCGTCAAGGCCGGCCGCAAGGCATACCGCCAGTGAAAGATAAGGGTTGCAGGCCGGATCGGGGCAGCGAAGCTCAACTCTTGTGCTGTTGCCCCTTGCCGAAGGTATCCTTATGAGGGCACTTCTGTTTCCCGCCGACCATGAAATATAGCAGGGAGCCTCATAACCCGGAACAAGTCTCTTATATGAGTTTACAAGGGGATTTGTTATTACCGTCATGCCCTTGATATGAGCCAGAATACCCGCGATAAAGCTGTAAGCCTCCTTGGAAAGCTTTCTGTCTCCGTCCGGATCAAAGAATATATTCTTTCCGTCCTTAAAAAGCGACATATTTGTGTGCATACCCGAGCCTGCTATACCAAATATAGGCTTAGGCATAAAAGTAGCGTGAAGTCCGTTTTTCTGCGCTATTGTCTTAACGGCCATTTTGAAGGTCATAATATTGTCGGCCGCCGTAAGCGCCTCGGCATATTTGAAGTCTATTTCGTGCTGACCCGCCGCAACCTCATGGTGGGAAGCCTCGATCTCAAATCCCATTGACTCAAGTGTTAAGCAAACCTCGCGTCTTGTACTTTCACCGTGGTCAAGAGGTCCAAGGTCGAAGTAACCGGCCTCGTCCGTTGTCTTTGTAGTAGGCTTGCCCTCGTCATCCGTCTGGAAAAGGAAGAACTCAAGCTCGGGGCCTACATTGAATGTATATCCCATATCGGCGGCTCTTTTAAGCACGTTTTTGAGCGCGCTTCTGGGGTCTCCCACAAAGGCCGAGCCGTCAGGATTATGTATATCACATATAAGTCTCGCTACTCTGCCGTGCTGGGGTCTCCAAGGGAGGATAGTGAATGTATCAAGATCGGGATAGAGATACTGGTCGCTCTCCTCGATACGCACAAAGCCCTCGATTGAGCTTCCGTCAAGCGTCATCTGATTATTAAGAGCCTTTTCAAGCTGAGACGGCATGATAGCCACATTTTTAAGCTGTCCGAAGATGTCTGTAAACTGAAGTCTGATGAATTTGATGTCCTCGTCCTTAACGAGCTGAATAATGTCTTCCTTTGTGAATTTGCTCATTCTAAATACACTCCTTAAAAATTTTATAACTTTTTCACAAAAATCGAAATCCCACGAAAAAAGGGCAAAGCTCTCCCACGTCAGTCAGTGAGCGCCTTTGCCCAAGCAGAGCTTATTATAGCCTAATATGCGATTTCTGTCAATATATAATAATACCGGTTGTTTTCAAAATTTATTGTCTTGTGCAAAAATAAAATATTTTGGTTTTAAATGAGCAAAAAATTCAGCAGAAATTTTATGTCAGAAATATTAATATTATTAATATTTTATCAAGTTTAATTTTGGGGATTGACAGAAGGTTTTTGGCGGTGTATCATACACATCAACAAAACAATTCCGCCCGTGATTTATTAAATAATATCATAAAGCGACGGAAAATATTAGATCTGCTATGATGAAGAGAAGTACCTCAGAGGTTCTGCGACAGTGAGTGGGTGACAGTGGAAAACCCATGCAAGAGACTGAGCGAATAACACTTCGGAGCACCAAGCCGAAAGCCCTTGCAAGTAGGTGCGGCGTCAACGGCGCGTTAAGCCGTCGGGACTTGTCAGAGTCTTAAGGAGACTGTTAATACAGTAATTTAGGTGGCACCGCGGATTTGCAGCTATTCGTCCTAATAAATATATAGGATATGAAGCTGCTTAATAATTCGGAGGTGTTTTTTTATGTGTTCAATAATGGGTTTAACTACAACGGCGTTACAGCAGAAGGATTTTCAGGAGTTCTTTGACAAGACCATATCCCGAGGTCCCGATATGTCAAGGGTGATCGAGACCAGGTCAGGCTATCTCTGTTTCCACCGTCTTGCCATAATGGGACTTCACGAGGAAGGAATGCAGCCCTTTACGATGGGCAAAAGCGCCGTCGTCTGCAACGGCGAGATATACTGTTTCCGTCCGATGAAGAAAAAGCTCAGTAAGAAATATACATTTGTCAGCGATTCCGACTGTGAGATAATCCTCCCCTTATATAGGGAGCTTGGACTTGATATGTTCAGAAGGCTTGATGCCGAGTTCGCGATGATAATATACGATGGCGAGAAGGATTCATATATAGCCGCGAGAGACCCCATCGGTATCCGTCCGCTGTTTTACGGCTATCTTAAGGCTGACGGCTCGATCGCCTTCGCCAGCGAGGCTAAAAACCTTGTAGGCCTTGCAGAGAAGGTTTTTCCCTTTCCTCCGGGATATTACTACGCCGACGGCGAGTTTGTAAAATATGCCGACCTTACGACGGTCAGCGAGTATGTACACGACGATATTGAGACCGTATGCAAAAATATCCACGATAAGCTGGAGCTTGGCATCAAAAAGAGACTTGACGCCGACGCCCCTCTTGGATTCCTTTTAAGCGGCGGTCTTGACAGCTCTCTTGTATGCGCTGTTTCCGCGAGACTGCTCGATAAACCGATAAGGACCTTCGCCATCGGCATGGATATTGACGCCATTGACCTCAAATACGCCAAACAGGTGGCCGATTACATCGGCAGCGACCATACCGAGGTCATAATTACGAGAGACGACGTTATCGAGGCCCTTGAGACTGTCATCGCCGCCCTCGGAACCTATGACATAACTACAATAAGAGCAAGCATGGGTATGTACCTTGTCTGCAAATATATCCACGAAAACACAGACGTAAGGGTCCTTCTTACAGGAGAGGTCTCCGATGAGCTTTTCGGCTACAAATACACCGACTTCGCTCCCAACGCCGAGGAATTCCAGATAGAAGCCAAAAAACGTATCGATGAGATCTATATGTACGATGTGCTCCGTGCCGACAGATGTATTTCCGTAAACTCTATCGAGGCAAGGGTCCCCTTCGGCGATTTGGATTTTGTTAAATACGTAATGAGCATCGACCCTGAAATGAAGATGAACAAATATAACAAGGGCAAATACCTTCTCCGTCACGCCTTTGAGGGAGACCTCCTTCCCCATGACATACTTTACAGGGAAAAAGCCGCCTTCTCAGACGCGGTCGGCCACTCGCTTGTCGATGATCTGAAGGATTACGCCGAGACCGTATATACCGATGAGCGGTTTGAGGAAGGCCGTAAGAAATATGACTTCGCGACGCCCTTCACAAAGGAGTCGCTTCTCTACAGGGATATCTTTGAGAAGTATTATCCCGGCGAGGCCGAGATGGTCAAGGACTTCTGGATGCCCAACAGCTCTTGGGAGGGCTGCGACGTAAAGGATCCCTCCGCCAGAGTATTGTCAAACTACGGAACAAGCGGAGAATAATGGCTCTTAAGCCTAAAGCAGGCCGCGGCAAATATATGAAAACAGTTAAGGCCGGAAATAAATTCCGGCCCCTTTTTATTTTGAGCATCACACTTAATAAGATGTATCCATTTCAATTCTGTCTATATTTGCAGGATTGACCCTGACCGTTACGCTTTCCACCCAAATCGTTCTGTAGGAGCCTATCTTGCCCCTCTTGAGGTCGGCAAGCAATTCGTCCTTTACCTCAAAAAAGTCTCGCATATCATCATAACTCTTATATACTCTGACGCTGTATACATAGCCCTCCTCGGGATAGTTATCATAGTCGAAATATTCGCCGTAATCATCGCTGTCGCCATAATCCACCGATATTTCATTGCCGTATTCGTCCACTGTCTTGATTATATATTCCGTATTATGTACTGCCTTTTCTTTCGTGACTGACATCTCAGCTCTGTCGGGATTGTATACAACGTCAAAGTATATTTTGTCCACGGGAACGGCTTCGTCCTGCTCAACTGTCGCCGTGCCGCCCGGATTGAATATGTCCAAATAAATTTCACCGTCGGCCTCGACATCAGCCTCCAATGTTTCGGAAACAAGGTTTTCGGTCCCCACTATTCTTTCTCCGGCGTACTCAAAATTTGAATACTGGGCGAAGGCTATTCCCGTACCCAGTCCGCATATAAGCACACCTGCCAAAAATGTCGCCCCTAAAGCTTTTCTGTTCACCGCTCATCGCCCTCCTCTACAACATCTATCGCGTTTTCCATCTCGAATTCATCATCGTCTTCATCTTTTTCCTCCGGCTTATTTCCGCCTTTTCTTGAAATCAGCGACACAAGCAGGAGCCAAAGCGAAACGCCCATTATCGCGCAGCCGATACAGCCTATCAGAATTCCTATGATCGGATAACCCTGTATCAGAAGCACTGTGGACAATCCCAGTCCAAATATCGAAGCAAGCACCGCTATCGTGACCGGTATGAGGCATAAAACCACTATTACCGCCAGGCAGGCAAATAATAATCCCGCAACCATCTTTCTGCACCTTCCCTTTGCCTTGTCAGTCTTTTGGGTCCTGTTGAGCCTTTTGAGCTCCCCGGACTTTATTTTTTCTTCCCTTTTGATCTCAGCGGCCCGGATTTCCTCGGGACTCATTTCCGGCTTTTCCTTTTTGGCGAAAAGCTTTTTAATAAACGTGCCTATAATAATGAAAATTCCTATAAAATGCCTTTTAATCCATTTTAAGGCTCTGCCCGCTGACCTAATGGCCTTTTTGATCACATCGCCAAGCACGGCAAGCATATTCTTTCTTTTTGGCTTTATTATTACTTCCGTACTCTGTACACCTTCGGACTCATACTCGGGGTTGACATGGTAGGCTTCCAATATCTCTGCCGCCAGATCGTCCATATTTCCAAAATCCTTTATGGCGTCGGCCTCATTTAAGCCGTTTTCCATTTTCATATCTATATGCTGAGAGTATTCGGCGAGTATATCCTTTATTTCAGTTTTCTCCAGTACCCGAATCCTGCTTTCCAGCTCCTTTAAAAATTCTGTCTTATTCATATCCGTGCTCCTTTAAAAAACTATTTACACCCTCCTGAAGCTGATCCCATTCGCCCCGCAGACTGTCCATATAAATGGCTCCCGAGGCAGTCAGATGATAATACTTCCTTGGAGGTCCCTCAGTCGATTCCCTTAAATATGTATCAAAATACTTTTCATTAGTCAGCCTTTTTAACAGAGGGTATATCGTTCCCTCGTTGACATTCACCACACGGGAGACCTCGGCCACCAGCTCATATCCGTACATATCACGCTCGCTTACGGCTATCAGCACTATCATTTCCAAAACGCCCTTTTTAAACTGAACATTCATAACCTAGCTCCTTTCTTGAATACTATATTAAATCCAGTATTATGTATTGTCAAGTACTAAAATAAAACTAATAGTCAATCTTAATAATTTTGAAAGAATCTTATCCTATAAACGGTTGACGTAAACGCAAATAAATGATAATCTTTTAAAGTATTTTATCGAAAAGGAGCCAAATGTAATGGAAAAATTGAGACAATTTATTTCCGCCTGCATAGCTGGATTTATGATAGGCATGGGCGGTACGGTGTATCTTTCCCAGTCAAATCCCGTCGTCGGAAGCTGTCTTTTCGCCGTCGGACTGCTGACTATAGTTGTATTCCGGCTCCACCTGTTTACAGGCAAGGTCGGCTACCTTCCATTTCAGAAGCCGGCGTATCTTTTAGAGCTTTTAATAACATGGTGCGGCAACTGGGTCGGAACCTTTGCCATCGCCAATATGGTACGCTTGACCAGAATCTACCCCTCCTTTGCCGAGAGAGCCGAGGGAATCGTCGCCGCAAAGCTTGCCGACGGTCCACTCAGCCTTTTTATACTTGCCGTTTTCTGCGGACTGCTTATGTTTATCGCCGTTGATACCTTCAGAAACCAATCAGGCTCCACAATAAGGCTTGTGGCTGTCTTTGTGCCTGTAATGGTATTTATTTTAAGCGGCTTTGAACACGTTGTGGCGGATATGTATTATTTTTCCTTAGTCAGGGCCTGGAGCGCGGACTGTCTTTTCATCACAATAATAATGACTCTCGGCAACAGTGTCGGCGGAATGATAATTCCTTTATATAAAAAAGCGTTTAAGTGCTGAGATATACATAACGCGCCGAATAAGCGGTTCAGAAAATACGGCAAATTAACCGAAGTATTTTCTTAAGCCAATTATTCGGCACTTTTATACAAAAAAACAGCGCGCTCCGATCATGCCCTGAAGCTCGCTGTCTATAATCTATATATATTTGTCAAGAGCCTGATTTTAACAAATGGCCGCCCGGCCGCTCAATCTATTATGAATAATGAGTAATATCCCTGATTTTCATCGATCTCATCGGAGCAGCTATATACCCTTTCGCCTTCCATTCCGCAGTTTTCCACGCCGCAGATGTTTTCGCTCAATTCCTTTATCTTGCTTATGTTCTTTCCCGGCTTCATCAGTACCTTTACTCCGTCAAGCACCCCGCAGTCGTCAAGGTCATAGGAGGCCGGTATGATATGAAGTCTGTCATCTCCGCTGACAAGCTCCCTGTCCAGCCTTGCCGCAACGGCACAGAAGGACGGCACTCCGCTTATAAGCTCAGTGTCATATCCCATAGCGCGCACTCTCTGATATATGTACTGGCATGAGGAGTATACCGTAACATCGCCCAAAGTAAGAAATGCTACTTTCCTTCCCTTGTCAAGCTCTGCTGTCACCCTTTCTTCTCCGGCTATGTGAGCCTCCTCCAGCTTTTTTCTGTCCTTTGTCATAGGCATCGGAACAGGAAGCACTTCCTTTTCGGCTATCTCAGGCACGGCCTGAACAACAATGTTATAAGCGGTGCATTTTTCCCTGTCGCCATGCGGGATCGCGATAACATCGGCTTCCCTTATGATCCTGACGGCCTTAAGCGTCATAAGCTCCGGATCGCCCGGGCCTACACTCACTCCGTAAAATTTACCCTTTTTCATAAAATACTCCTAATCATTTTGTACGCTGATAACTCATATCGATCAAAACGCATACCCTGTCAAAGGGCAGTTTTCCTCAATATAAGCTATCGTTTTCCGCTTGTCCAAGAGTCTGTCTCCCTCCGGCTATATATTAGACTAACATCTATTTCATTCAATGTCAAATTTAATTAAAAACTGTTTAAAACAGCGGCAGAAAAATCGGAATAATAAAAAGTCCTGAATATGAATTTAGGACTGTATACAAAGCCGTTCCGGGTAATGGCCGGTATCATAAGAAAACACAAAAAGCGTTTAAACCGAAAGCATTCGTTGCTTAGCGGAAGGGTTCTACCGATGAAAAAACATTCATGGTATAAATACACGAGAACCTGTTGTTCACACCTCTTCGTCAAAATCCTGATTTTGACAAAGGGTGCCGTCTTCCGGCACCCTTGATATGCTCCCCCTTTAAGTAGACAAGGCAAATAACCAAAATCTACTTAAGGGGGAGCATATCAGATCTAAAACTTTTTTATTATTCACCTTGAGATAGTTCACTCTATATCGGCAATAATTTCATCAACGCTTATCTCATTTTCAAGCAGTCCCTGCTCGGTCAGCCAGTCTATCATGTCCGCCCAGCTCTGCTTGTCTACAGTAAGGAAATCCTGCTCGTCGCAGTACATAAGCGGCATAAGTATATCCATGCTCGCCTGCTCTATTTCAGCGTTGAGCGGATAATTCGCCTCGTCCTGATTGCTTAAAAGAATGTCAAGCGCCGCCTGCGGGTCAGCCTTAACGTCCTCAAAGGCTCTCTTTGACGCCCTGATAAACGCCGCCAGCTTATCCGCCTCCTCGTTTACCTGCTTTTCACCGGTAATGAGAACAAGCTCCTCATAGTCCGGTACGCCGCCGTCAGTCAGGTCAAAATATGTTACGTCATAGCCCTCCTGAATAAGCGTAGGGTACTCATGGTTGATATAGCCTCCGGCAACAGCGTCAACATTACCTGTAATGAGCGCCGTATTCAGGTCAAAGCCAACGTCCTGCATCGTCGTGTCCTCGTATTTAAAGCCGGCATTTTCCATCATTGCCTTGACAAAGGTCTCATTGTCTGATGTTCCGGGATAGCCTATCACCTTTCCCGCAAGGTCGGCGGGGCCGTTGATATTGCTGTCCCTCATGGACATAATGATGTTAAGCGGGTGCTGAACTACTGTTCCAAGGACCTTTATGCCGATGCCCTGATTAGCGGCTATAGAAACGATATTCGGCTGGTAGTAAAGTCCGGCGTCGGCCTTTCCCGCCGCTGTTAAAGAAATAGCGTCATTTGTGTTTGAGGGAAACTGCACATTTACATTAAGTCCCTCCTCGGCATAGTAGCCTTTCTCTATTCCCAGATAAATGAATGAGTGTACCGCGTTAGGGTACCAGTCAAGAACTATATCAAAATCCTCCATCTCACCGTCCGTCGTTTCCGTATTATTCCCGGATTTTTCCGCAGTCGATGACGAGCAGGCAGCCGTACCGAGTATCAGTGCACCCGCTAATATTACTGCCAAAAATTTTCTCATTTTTTATCCTCCTGTTTATTTTTCATTACAGCCAGCATCGCCGCAAAAAGCTCTGTTTTATCCTTAATTGACGGTATATAAACCTTTTCCTCCGTCGTATGTATGCCGTACTGTATGGGGCCGAGTCCGTCTACCGCCGGCACTCCGAAATAGCAGAACCAGTTGGCGTCCGTAGCTGTCGGCTCAAAGGCTTCCTCAACGCCGATTCCAAGCATTTCTCCGGCCTTTATTGCTATCTCGCATATTTCGCTGCTCTTTTCCATTCTTTCAAGGGACGGGAAAAGCGTATGATACTCTACGGTCGTTTTGCATACGGGGTCCTCGTTATGCTCGGCCAGAGAGCGGATATTGGCCTCTATTTCGGGGAAAGTGTCGTTTGTGGGTATTCCGGCCACGCAGAATTCCATATGAGCGTCACCGGCCACCACTCCGTTAGGGCGTCCGCCCGAAATCGGAGCGACGTTATAGTAGATTCCCCTCTCGTAATCGTTAAAGCCATAGTATTTTAAAATCTTATGGGCAAGCTCCTTTATGGCGCTGTGTCCCTCAAGGTAAGCTCCGCCGGCATGGGCCTCAACGCCTGTTATGTCCAGCGCTCCGAGTATAACGCCCCTTCTTTCGGTCACAATGCCGTAGCCCTTCTCGGTCTCTACCGCTCCCTCAAAAACGAACGCGCACTCCGCTCCCTTAGCCTCCTGCTCAAACACGATACTGCTGGTCGGAGAGCCTATTTCCTCATCGCAGCTATATATCATAACTATTTCCTTGTCAGGCAGAAGTCCAAGCTCCGACGCTATTTTCACCGCATAGGCCGAAACGGCGAAGCCGGCCTTGCAGTCGCCTGCTCCAAGACCGTGGAGCCAGTTTTCCCCGTCGATGAACGGTGGGTTTTTCTCGGTAAAGCCCTTAGGGAAAACAGTGTCCATATGGCTGTTGATAACGATTTTACCGTCGGCGTTTTCGGGAACTATTCTCGCAATGATATGCGCTCCTGTCCCCTCAAAAAACGTCTCCTTTATTTCTATCCCGTCGATAGTTGAAAGAACTCTTTCGGCTATATCAACGACTTTTCTGTTGCCCTCGACGTCCTTTGACTCGCAGTCGATGCTGGCAAACTCCTTCAGAAGCTCGACCTGTCCGTCAAGGCAGGCGGCAGCTTTTTCCCTGATCTTTTCTATATCCATATTATCCTCCCTTTCTGTAAAAAAAGAAGCGCCTCCTTTTATTGGAAACGCTTTAAAGCTCTTGGTTCACTTTCCTACGTTGGCATTATCCAAATCAGGTGTTGATGTATAAACATCTAAGGGTTAGGCGAATAGCCCTCTCAGCCGCCGAACGTGTAGTCTGCGCTCACAGCACCCCCAGTGAGATATTAAATTAACTAAAGTTTATACTCTATAACAATATTTGTCAAGCATAAATGGAGAAGTGCTCCGTCAAAACCCTTACAGGCTTTGACAGAGCACTTCTTTTGCCGCGGCGACATCTTCCACCGCAAGTCCTAACGCGTCAAAAAGCGTTATTTCAGTATCGTTTTCACGTCCTTTGGCTTTTCCGATAAGTATATCTCCTACGGAACCAGCTATATGACTCTCGTCGATAATCCCCTCCGAAAGCGGTATGAGATATTCTCCACACTCCTTTTTCATGGACTCCTTATAGTCGGCATATAGCTTTGAGGCCGCCACAAGCTCGCTCGTTACCTCCCTCGTAGTCGGTGTAAAGGTTCCGACAGCGTTTATATGCGCTCCCTTTTTCACCCATTCGGCCTTAAGATAAGGCTCCTTGCTCGGAGTAACTGTGCATATAATATCTGCGTCTTTTACGGCTTCCTCGACGCTTTCGCATACTTTTACCGGAACGCCGAATTTTTTACTCATCTCATCGGCGTATTTTTCAGAGCTTTCCTTGACTATGTCATAGACACGCACCTCGGTTATATCTCTAACGCACAGTATCGCCTCAAGATGCGAGCGTCCCTGCGCCCCGGCTCCTATTACCGCAAGACTGTGAGCGTCCTTTCTTGCCAAAAGCTCGGTAGCCACAGCGCTTACGGCTCCCGTCCTTATCTGAGTTATACTTCCCGCGTCAACCATACCTAATACTGTCCCGTGTTCCGTCTCAAACACCATCACATAGCCGATATGTGACGGATACTCGGTCCCGATATTCGAGTGGCAGGCGTTTATGACCTTAGCTCCGAAGCAGTCTCCCAAATATGCCGGCATAAAGCCGAAAAGATTATTCCCGTCAAGATTATGTATAGTCCTGGCCGGCTGCACACACTTGCCGTTTTCCAGCTTAATAAAAGCTTCCCTCATTACGTCTATACACCTTTTCATCGTAAGCCTTTCAAAGACCTCTCCGGCCTCTATGATCCTCATTCAAAAAGCCTCCCTTATCCCAAATATCTCTGCAAAAACTGTCTTGTTCTTTCTGCCTTCGGGTTTGTAAATATATCCTCCGGCCTGCCCGTTTCGACAATTACCCCGCTGTCCATAAATACGACCTTATCCGAAACCTCTCTGGCAAAGGCCATCTCATGTGTAACGACTATCATCGTTCTTTTCTCCTCGGCTACTTTTCTTATTACAGAAAGCACCTCTCCTACCAGCTCCGGGTCAAGGGCAGAAGTCGGCTCGTCCATCAATATAACCTTCGGATTCAGCGCCAGCGCTCTCGCTATGCCTACTCTCTGCTGCTGACCTCCCGAAAGCTGTATGGGATAGCTGTTCCTTTTGTCGGCAAGTCCTACCTTCTCAAGATAGAACTCACCCTTCTGTCTCGCTTCCGCTGAGGGCATTTTCTGTACTGTCACAAGTCCCTGAGTCACATTTTCCAGAACGGTTTTATTGGCGAAAAGATTATAATGCTGAAAAACCATAGCGGCCTGTCTTCTCACGTTCAAAATATCCTTTTTTCCGGCGGTTTTCATGTCAATGACGTTTCCGTCTATCTCGAGGCTGCCCTCATCTGCTCTTTCAAGAAAGTTGATGCACCTGAGCATAGTCGTTTTACCCGAGCCGCTTGCGCCAAGCACGGTAACGACCTCGCCCTTGCCTACCTCCAGATCTATTCCCTTGAGAACTTCAAGATCGCCAAATTTTTTATGCACATTTGTAAGCTTAATCATATTCATGTCCTCACCTTGTATCTGTTTTGTCTTATTTCAACCTTCTTGAAAAGCTGCTCCAGAATAAAACACAGCAGCCAGTATATCACCGCGGTAATTACATATACCTCAATATACCTGTACGCTTTATTTGCCTCAGCCACAGCGACTCCCATCATCTCATGTACGGATATCATATAGGCCAGCGTGCTTCCTTTTACGTTTCCGACAAAGAGGTTTACAAGGTTCGGAGTTGCTGTCGCCAGCGCCTGAGGGAGCAATATTCTTATCATCGCCTGAAGCTCAGTCATGCCGATAGCCTTACACGCCTCATGCTGTCCAATATCAATGGCCTCCAGGGACGAACGGAAAGCCTCGGAGACATAGGCCGATGTGTTTATCGAAAAGGCCAACACGGCATAGAACAGCGGCGGAATATTCTTTATTATGCTTTCTCCGCCCGTCGATATACAGTACATATTCACATAATACGGTATACAGAAATATGCTATATAAAGCTGGATAACAAGGGGAAATCCCCTTATAAGAGAAACATAAGCCTTAAAAAACTGGTTGAATACCGGGACTCTATAATATCTTATAAGTCCAATAACAAGTCCCAGCAGACCGCCTATTATCATAGAAGCGACCGAAATAAGCACAGTCACCGGAAAGGCTTTAAGCACTATCGGAATAGTGTCCATCATAAATTCCACATTAAGACTCATTTAGCGGTCACCTCCCGTTTTCTGCTTCTGTCTCCCCGTTTTTCAAGGACGGCGACCGTTTTTTCACATATAAAGCATACTGCCCAATAGATAAGTCCGGCGGCAATATAGAGTTCAGCCTGTCTGGCTCCATAGGTCCTGTCGTTTAGCATTATAGTTTTACCCATAACATCTATAACTCCCAGCGAGAAAGCAAGAGAAGTGTCCTTTATGAGCATGATAAGCGTATTCCCCAGGTTCGGAAGAGCTATCGTAAACGCCTGCGGAAAGATAATGTGTATGCAGGCCTGAACTCTTGTCATTCCTATGCTGTCGGCGGCCTCAAACTGTCCATAGTCAACTGCCTGGAACGCGCTTCTCATATTTTCAGCCAGATAACCGGATACATTAAGCGCGAAACCCGCTATGACAAGCGGAAACCTCGAATTTATGGCAATATTTACACCAAAGCCTTTCATAAACTGTGGAACGCCAAAGTAAACAAGAAACATAATAACTATAAGCGGCGCTCCTCTCATAAATGAGATATAGGCTGCCGCTATTCGGCTTATGACAGGCCCGCCCTTTATTCTCATGGCAGCCGCTATAAAGCCAAGTACAAGACCTGTCAAAAGCGCAAAAAACACCACAAGAATAGTCTCGGGCAGAGCCGAGGCTATCTTTGGCATGGCTTCTATAAAATATGATAGGCTGAAATAGCGTTCCATAATTACTCCTTAAAAACAGTAAAAATCGTTGCCGGTCCTTCGGCCCTCAATTTGCATTTTGACCTTGGCCCGCAACATATAAACCTAAAGCATATCCTCGGACATTCTCCGCCTTGCACACCTCGCCTGCGCTTCCCTTCGGCTCGGTGTCCGGCTGCGCCCCAGAACTATCTGTCCGCAGCTCCCACGCCATGCTGCCACCTCAATTACAATTCCGCGCCTCCGGCTCTCCATTGTAATTT
>CAZBNY010000031.1:0-14151 GCA_964493235.1 uncultured Lachnospiraceae bacterium | reverse complement strand
CGGATATTACGACTATGACATGGACGGAGTGTACGGAGCCGGAGACGGCGTAAATAACGGCACCGGCACAGCCGCGGAAAACGGACAGATGGCCGCGACAACTAATACAGGCACCAACTATTAAAAGCGGAAACAGATAAAGCGGAGATCCTTGCGATTTCCGCTTTTTATCGGGACTTGATATTTTAAACGATATATGAGAAAATACATCTGTTATAATATGAAAATCAGGTGAATAAGATGATACGCATCAGCGGTATAAAATTAAATATAGATGATACCGACCTTGTGGGAGCGGTATGCGACAGGCTGAAAATAAAAAGGGAAAGCGTAAAATCAATAGAGATACGCAGAAAATCCCTGGACGCCAGAAAAAAGGACAGCATACACTATCTTTACACAGTGGACGTGACTGCCGAAAACGAGGATAGAATACTCAAAAGCTGCCATGACAAAAACGTGGCACGTTCAGATTATAGAAAATACGAGCTGCCCGCAGGCAAGCCTATTATAGACAGCAGACCCGTTGTTGTCGGCTTTGGACCGGCGGGAATGTTCGCCGCCCTTGCGCTGGCCGAGAAGGGTCTTCACCCCATTGTTCTGGAAAGGGGAAAAGATGTGGAAAGCAGGACAGCGGACGTGGAAAGCTTTTGGAACGGCGGAAAATTCGATCCCGAAAGCAATGTGCAGTTCGGGGAGGGCGGAGCCGGAACCTTTTCCGACGGAAAGCTGACTGCCAGGACAAAGGATAAGCGCAGCGGATATGTGATGGACAAATTTATAGAGGCCGGAGCGCCGGCGGAAATAGCCTACGACGCGAAACCGCATATCGGAACAGACAGGCTCAAAGCTGTCGTTAAAAATATCAGACAGAGAATAATCGGCTTGGGCGGGGAGGTACGCTTTGAGAGCCGCCTGACAGCCATTAAGAGCGAAAACGGGGAGCTTAGGGCGGCAATAGTGAACGGCTTGGAGCGCATCGAGACTGACAGTCTGGTGTTAGCCATAGGACATAGCGCCAGGGACACCTTTGAAATGCTGAAAAATAACGGCATTGCCTTAGAGCAGAAGCCATTCGCCGCGGGAGTAAGGATCGAGCATAAGCAGAGGGACATAAGCTTTGCCCAGTACGGAGTGGCCGCCGAAAAGCTGCCGCCGGCCGATTATATGCTTACATATACGACAAAGGAGGGCAGAGGCGTATACTCCTTCTGTATGTGCCCGGGCGGCTGCGTGGTAGCGGCGTCGTCGGAGGAGGGGCGGCTCGTGGTAAACGGCATGAGCGAGTACGCCAGAGACGGCGAGAACGCCAACAGCGCGCTTTTGGTGCAGGTCGAACCGTCTGATTTTGGTTCCGACGATCCATTGGCAGGCGTTGAGCTGCAAAGACGTATAGAGGAGGCCGCCTTCAGAGCCGGCGGCGGGGACTATTCGGCCCCGGTGCAGAGGTACGGCGACTTTGTGTTGGGAAGGACGTCGGTTTCCGAGGGTGAGGTCAGGCATACCTATAGGCCGGGGGTAAAATACGCCGACTTAAACGGGGTGCTGCCTCGGTTCATATCAGAGTCCCTCAAGGAGGCGATCCCGCAGATGGGAAAAAGGCTCAATGGTTTTGACTCTCCGGACGCGCTGATGACAGGAGTTGAGACAAGAAGCTCGTCGCCTGTCAGGATCTTAAGAGACAGGGAAGGGAACAGCCTGAGCCTTAAGGGACTTTATCCGACGGGCGAAGGAGCCGGATACGCCGGAGGAATAGTATCGGCGGCGATAGACGGAGTGAGACAGGCTGAGAATATAATTATCGGACATATGGAGGAGGACTTGAAATGATAAAGAATATCAAATGCTTTGTAAGCGGAATGTGTGAGACAAACACCTATATAATTTCAGATGAGAATTCCAACTGCGTTATAGTTGACCCCGAGAGCAGACATGAGCCGTATGTTAAATACATCGAGGAAAACGGACTTAAACCTGTGTACATCATTCTGACCCACGCCCATTTCGACCATATCGGAGCTATGGAGGGCCTTAGAAAGGCGCTGAAAATCGATGTTCTGGCCGGAGAGGACGAAAAAAGGACGCTCAATGATCCGCATATCAATATGTCAGACGAGTTCGGCGGCAGAGGAACGAGTTTTGAGGCGGACAGATACCTTAAGGACGGCGAGGAGTTCACGGCGGGAAGCATGACCTTCAAGACACTGTTCACACCCGGACACACCTGCGGCAGCGTATGCTATCTTTGCGAGAATGTTATGATCGCGGGAGATACGCTGTTTATGGGAAGCTGCGGAAGAACGGACTTCCCGACCGGCGACTGGAACAAAATGATGCGGTCGCTCAATATGCTCAAAAACCTTGAGGGAGACTACCATGTGCTTCCGGGCCACGGCCCCGCGACGACCTTAGGCAGGGAAAGGGCAACCAATATGTTTATGAGATAAGAGAGATGATATTATGTCCGCCGAAAGGGAAAGCTATATTGACATATTAAGACTGGCGGCCTGCCTGTTTGTGATACTGCTGCACTGCATTTCGGGGAGACTGAACTCACCGACGCTTTACGGCGGCTACTCGTGGGAGATATTCAACGTGCTGAACGCCTTCTGCCGGGCAGGGGTGCCGCTGTTTTTTATGATAAGCGGATATTTGACCCTTGACGGAAGGAGAGCGGAGAGTTTTTCGGAATTCTATAAAAGCAGAGCGAAAAGACTGCTTACTCCTCTGATTTTATGGAATGCGGCCTACTATTTGTATTTTGGTATCGTATGGGGAAAGACTATGTCCTTCGGAGGCTTTCTGACGGAGCTTGTGAACGAGGGCAGCGCCTATCATCTTTGGTTTATGTATACAATGCTCGCGCTGTCGCTGGCGGCTCCATTTTTGAAAATTATAACGGACAAATGCAGTGATGAACAGCTTTTCGGCCTGTTCCTGCTGGCTGTTTTCCCTTCGACGATACGCCCGTTTATTAATCTTATGACGGGAAAATACATATATCTGTTCGATAACATTATCGGCGGATATGCCGGATATTATATTTTGGGACTTATCATCGGACGGCATAGCTTTTCGCGAAGGGGAAGAACGGCGGTATATATATGCGGAATGATCGGAGCATTGATATGTATTATCGGAAACAGGGCATATTCCTCGGCTGACGGGATAGAGCTGGTCTTTAACGGCGGCTACAGTATTAACAATTATCTCGTGTCGGCGGCCCTGTTCGTATTCGCCAAGGGGCATTTGAACGTAGGGGCCAGGTTCGCTGACAGGCTTTCGGACTGCACCTTCGGGGTATATCTTATGCACGTGATGGTTATGGACATTTTCAGTCGGGTGCTCATTCTTGACGCCGGCCCGACCGTTACAGCGGCAGTGTACTTTGTATGTACGGGCTTGGTTTCCTTCGTAGTCATGCTTGCGTTAAATAGAATAAAAAACGATTGGGGTCTTGAGAATGGATTTTTATAAGCGGGTATCAGTTGTGCTTGGTCTCATACCCGAAGGAAGGGTAATTACATACGGACAGACGGCTATGCTCTGCGGCAGACCCGGAAACGCCCGTCAGGTCGGCTACTGTCTCAGGGAGGGCCTTGCCGGAAATGTACCGGCCCACAGAGTTGTGAATTCAAAGGGCATATTGAGCGGCGCGAGCCATTTCATGACCTGGGATATGCAGAGGGTCCTGCTGATGGGCGATGGCATTATTCCGCTTATGACCGACGGCGGCTGGAGGGTCGATCTGAAAAAATACTGCTGGAGGGTCACAGCCGAGGATATTGCGGAAATAAACAATATATTTGAGAAGGAAGGAATTTGATTTGCCGGTACAGCAAACAAGACGGCGGTAGTTTAACCCCAACACCTCATAAATTTGATTTGTATTGAATTTTGGAGGATACCCTTAAAAAATACGGAGTCAGATAAGTGCTTTTAGCAGTTAAGCTTTAAAAATACATATTCGTTTTCTTTTGAGTATTTTTCGGAATATTTATACCCCATGCGGTTATAATCCTTTATATGCTCGGCGTTTTCTGTTTTATTTTCGGCCATGAAGCGCACCATGTCGCCGCGGGCCATTTTGCAGAGAGTCCCCTTTTCGGTAATTTTCCCGTTTATAAGCTCGCCAAAGCGGCAGGTAATAAAGCGAATATCATCGGAAATATGATCTGTCACGGCCTTGCTGTACTCCTTTGAGGCGAGGTTTATTATCGTGTCATTGCCATCGCAGAGTGCCTTAGCGATGCTGTCTCCCCAAAAATCATAGAGAGAGCGGAAACCGTCGCCGGAAAGCGCCGTCTGCATTTCCAGCCGGTAGGGAGCTACGCCGTCAAAGGGGCGCAGTACCCCGTAAAATCCGGAGAGTATAACCAGATGCTCCTGTATATAGTCAAATTCGTCATAGGTAAACACATTCGGCCCCATATACTGATACTGTATGCCTTCATAGGCGAGAATCGCGGGCGTCAGGTTTTTGTCAAGCTCCATCACGTCAAGCCTGGCCTTGTTAAGCCCGGCGATCTTATCATTGCATTTCCACAGGGCCTTAAGCTCGTCATAGGACATAGAGCTAAGCAGGCTTTTAAGTATTTTGGTCTTTTCCAAAAATACCGGCGTTCCCTTTATATCCAGACTGTCGGTGTCGATATTCATTTTTTTGGCAGGGGAAATAATTATTTTCATAATGTCACCTGTTATTTTTATTAAGCAAAAAAGGACAATTCTGATTTGCAAAATCGTCCTCATTTATCACGTTTTTAACTATTGTCCGCTCAGTCAAGATTGACTTCTATCGAATATTTATTTTTATCGCCGCGGTATTTAAGAAGCTCGTATGTAACAGGGGTACCCGTCTCCTGGGAGTAGCAGATGTTAGTGCAGAGGTTGATGGGACTGCCCTTCTTGATATTAAGAAACTTGGCCTCAGCCTCCGTAGCGGCTACGGCCTCTATCGTTTTTACGATCTTTTTGATTTTTGTGTTCTTCTCCTTGGCGAGTATTTGATAAACAGACGTTGTGTTGAAGGTCTCCTCGCTTTCCTTAAGAAGAAAGTCGCAGAGAGGGTATCTGAAATAGCTCTCAACATATCCCATTGCCATTCCGTCGGCATATCTGTGCCTGAGAAGGTAGATCACGTTGTCGCCCTCGTTGATCTCAAGCGCGCGCGCCTGCTCGGAATTAGCCTTAACAAGAGTGATCTCTATAATATGGGTGGAGGGAGTCATCGCCATTCCGAAAAGCTCTGTATTGTAGCCATCGTACATATTGACAAGGTCGGTCTTTACCTTCGGCTGAGACACAAAGGTGCCTTTGCTCTTGACCCTGTAAAGATAGCCCTCGTTTACAAGCTCGCTGATGGCCTGTCTGATAGTAGTGCGGCTGATGCCATATATGTCACAGAAAGTTTTTTCCGTAGGAATGGCGTCACCGGCCTTTACTCCTTCGTTGTTTATTTCATCTAAAATGATTTGTTTAACCTGATAATATAAGGGGATAGGTATGTCCTTATTTATAGTGTGGTTTAAAAACTCCATAGTGTCATATACTCCTTTATGCCTTAATGTAATCACATAATGATTACATATTATAATACATTTTCTAAAAAAAAGCTACTGTTTTAACTTATTTTTAGATAATTTGTGAATTTTGTAAAAATACACATATAGTTTGTGAGAAAATCGCTGAAATTTGTTACTTTATTATTGTATTTTACTTGACAAGTTTTATTTTATATAGCAAAATGATGTATGCAATTATGTCATTACCACGATTTAGAAGTAAAAACGGTTATTTAAGTCGGGTTTTCCGAGACTTAAAAAGCTTTTTCGGTATTTCGGGAGGGGCGGAAAAACGTACAAATAGCTTGATTTTATGAAATTGGTAGGATATAATTTATAGAAGTTTTTATACTAATCTATTATTATTTTTACAGGAGGACTAAAAATGGGAAGCTTGATTTATGTAGCGCCTATAATCGGCGTTGTAGCTCTTATCTTTGCGTTCTTCCTCTCTAACAAGGTATCCAGGGAAGAAGAAGGCACAGACAGGATGAAAGAGATCGCGTCAGCTATAAGCGACGGTGCTCATGCGTTCTTAACGGCTGAGTACCGAATCCTTGCAATTTTTATTGTAATATTATTTATACTTATCGCCATCGGTATCGGCTTAGGTTCAGGTGTCGCTTTCGTAGCGGGTACGTTATGCTCGATCCTTGCGGGATACTTCGGTATGAACGTAGCGACAAAGGCTAACGTAAGAACAGCCAACGCGGCAAGAGTCGGCGGCATGAACAGAGCGCTTTCGATCGCTTTCAGCGGCGGCGCTGTTATGGGTATGTCCGTTGTAGGTCTCGGCCTTCTTGGCGTAAGTATTGTTTATATGGTAACAGGAGATACTAATATTCTCTTTGGATTCAGCCTCGGAGCATCGTCAGTTGCGCTTTTCTCGCGTGTGGGCGGCGGTATTTACACAAAGGCTGCCGATGTAGGTGCCGACCTTGTTGGTAAGGTAGAGGCAGGAATTCCCGAGGACGACCCTCGTAACCCCGCCGTTATCGCTGACAACGTAGGCGACAACGTAGGTGACGTAGCAGGTATGGGCGCCGACCTTTTTGAATCATATGTAGGAGCTATCGTTTCAGCGGTAACACTTGGCGTAGTTGCCTATGGCACAGAGGGCGCGCTTTTCCCTCTCGTACTTGCCGCGGTTGGTATCGTTGCCGCTATCATCGGCTGCTTCTTTGTAAAGGGTGACGAGAATTCAAACCCTCATAAGGCTCTTAAGACAGGTACTTATGTAGCCAGCGCGATCGTTGTTGTGCTTTCGATCGTACTCAGCAGCTTCTTCTTCTCGAGTTTCAGTCTCGCGGTTTCTATCATCGCCGGACTTATCGTAGGCGTTATCATCGGTATCATCACAGAGAGATACACATCAAGCGATTACAGATCAGTTAAGAAGATTGCTGACCAGTCAGAGACAGGTTCGGCAACAACTATCATCAGCGGTCTTGCCGTTGGTATGGAGTCAACAGCGGCTCCCATAATTCTTATAGCGATCGGTATTCTCGTAGCCTATAGCTTCGGCGGACTTTACGGAATCGCTCTCGCGGCTGTCGGTATGCTTTCGACAACAGGTATCACTGTAGCCGTTGACGCATACGGCCCTATCGCCGACAACGCCGGCGGTATCGCTGAGATGAGCGAGCTTGACGAAAGCGTTCGTGAGATCACGGATAAGCTTGACGCTGTAGGAAACACAACAGCGGCTATGGGTAAAGGCTTTGCCATCGGTTCAGCCGCCCTTACGGCTCTCGCGCTTTTCGTATCATACGCTCAGGCGGTAGAACTTGACGGAATCGACATTCTTGATACACAGGTAATAGTTGGACTTTTCATCGGCGGTATGCTTCCTTTCCTTTTCTCTGCGTTCACAATGCAGTCAGTAGGTAAGGCCGCTTTCCAGATGATTGAGGAAGTAAGACGTCAGTTCAAGGCTTTCCCCGGAATCATGGAGGGAACACAGAAGCCTGACTATAAGAGCTGCGTAGCTATCTCAACAAAGGCCGCTCTTAAGGAAATGCTTGTTCCAGGTATCATGGCTGTTGCGGCTCCCCTTATCGTGGGCGTCGTACTCGGAACAAGGGCGCTTGGCGGACTTATCGCCGGCTCGCTTGTAACAGGTGTTCTTATGGCTATCTTTATGTCAAACTCAGGCGGAGCATGGGACAATGCCAAGAAGTACATTGAGGAGGGCAACCACGGCGGAAAGGGCAGCGAGGCCCACAAGGCTGCTGTCGTTGGTGACACGGTAGGCGACCCCTTCAAGGATACATCAGGCCCCTCGATCAACATTCTTATCAAGCTTATGACTGTTGTATCGCTTGTATTCGCGCCTTTATTCGCGATTATCAACAACGGAGCGGGACTCTTAATGTAATAAGCATCGTTAAAAGCAATTCAGGCAGTCGGAAAACCGGCTGCCTTTTATTGATGCGGCAAACAGTGCCGCGTGTAATTATTCTGGTATGCGGGTGATAAGATGGGAAATTATTTTGAGGGCTTTCCGAAGGAATATATAGATTTTCTTTGGGAGCTTAGAATGAACAACAATACACAGTGGTTTTCGGAAAACAGGGAGAGGTACAACAGCCTGATAAAGGAGCCGATGAAGCTGTTTTCGGACGAAATGGCCGAGAGACTTAACGGAATGGGAATGGGCGAGGTGTTTAAACCCAATATTTCCAGAGCCAACAGGGACATACGTTTTTCCAAGGACAAGTCGCCCTATAAGGACAGAAGATGGGTAGTGTTCAACTACGGAAACGGCCGCTGGCAGGATAAATGCTGCCTGTATTTTGAGATAGCTCCGGAGGGTTGGAGTTATGGAATGGGACTTTGGGACGCCGGCTCGGACTACATGGAACGCTACAGAAATAAGCTGAGCGCCGATCCGGCAAGCGTAAAAAGGCTGGACAAAAAAATAAAAGGACAAAAAACATTTCTGCCCGACGGTGGAATATATAAAAAGAATTTTGTGCCGAAGGACGCCGATAGGGCGATCGCGCACTGGTATCAGTACAGAAATCCGGCGTTTACCTCACAGTATCAGATAACCGACAGCCTTTTTGAGAGGGAGCTGCTGGACGAGGTCCAGGCGGGCTTTAAGTTTTTGAAGCCGTTTTTCCTTTTCTTTAAGGATATTTAATACAGGTGGAAAAATGGATATAAATAAAATTCATTATTTTTTCAGCGCCGCCGAAACACAGAATTTTACAAGGGCGGCCGAATACTGCCATATCGCCCAGACCACCATGAGCAAATATATAAGCGTGCTGGAGCAGGAGCTGGGGTTCAAGCTGTTTGTGCGCTCCAATAAAACCGCAAGGCTGACCGAACAGGGCGAGGCGTTCTACGACGGCATGAAAAAAATTGCTGAACAATATACTGAGCTGTGCCGGCAGATAAGCAAAAGGGACAGCAGGGAGCTGCGCATCGGAATGATGGCTACGGACTACGAGGACTTCCCGATACTGAGATCCTTTGAGCTGGAAAACCCCGATGTTTCGGTATACTATTCCTTTGCCGAAAACGAAAAGCTGCTGGAGGAGCTGAGAAAAAACAAGCTGGACGCCCTGATCTGCCCAAGTGTGCTTACGCTTGGCGGCTTTGACACCGACGGCTTTGTGAGAGAGGACATGGTGATGATCGAGGAGGCGCTGGTCTGTTCAAGGGAGCTTATCGAGAGATACGGCTCGATAGGAAATGTAATAGCCAATCGTCCGCTGATTACCAAAACGGCGGAGAGCGCTTATCAGAACTTTTGCAGGGAAAAGCTCGGTGAGCTGTATGGAAGCGTGTTCAACGATGTGATCGTGGCCGAGAATTATTCCCAGCAGATACTGCTGCTGAATCTTTCACGGGGATTTGCAATAATTCCGGCGAAGATGGGAATGGACTATGACAATCTGGTGTTCACGCCGGCCGATGAAATACTATATGAGAGCGCGCAGCTCATATATCATGGGAGCTTTATAAGCTCGGCCCTAGGTACTCTGCTGAAATATGTCCATGAAAAAAAGTGCTGACATAATTAAAAAAATTCGTTTTTCATAAAAGGATTTTTTTGATAATATTTCAGTATGATTTTTTGAAAGAGGTGTCACTATGCAGAGAAATCTGACAAGCGGCAGTATGCTCCGCAATCTTATAAGCTTTTCGCTTCCGTATTTGCTGTCATGCTTTTTGCAGACCTTTTACGGTCTGGCCGACCTGTTCATAACGGGACAGTTCAACGGGGCGGCGTCAATTTCGGCTGTGTCAATAGGCAGCCAGATAATACATATGCTGACGGTCATAATAGTCGGACTGGCGATGGGGACGACAGTGGCACTTGGCAGGGCCGTAGGCTCCGGAAGGCAGGAGGACATTAAAAGCACAATAGGCAATACAGTAACGCTTTTCGTGGTATTTGCGGCGGTTATGACCTTTGTGCTTATCATGGCGGCGGATAATATCATCGCGCTGGTGTCTACGCCGGCCGAGTCTGTTTTGGAGACAAGGGATTATCTTGTTATCTGCTTTGCCGGAGTACCCTTTATAACGGCGTATAACGCGATCAGCAGCGTTTTCAGGGGACTTGGCGACTCAAAAAGCCCGATGTATTTTGTGGCTGTGGCCGGTGTGATAAATATTTTCCTGGACTATTTTTTCATAGGCGTGCTTAAAATGGGAGCCGCGGGAGCGGCTTTGGCTACTATAATAGCGCAGGCGTTAAGCGTTATATTCGCCTTTGCGGCCCTCAGAAGGACGGATATGGGCGTGATGATAAGCAAAAGCGACCTTGCGCCGGACCGTAAAATATTATCCGATGTTCTTAAGGTGGGAGTGCCGATAGCTTTACAGGACGGGTTTATACAAATATCGTTTCTCGTAATAACGGCGATAGCCAACGGAAGGGGAGTTACGGCGGCCGCAAGCGTCGGAATAGTGGAAAAAATAATAAGCTTTCTTTTCCTTGTACCTTCGGCAATGCTGTCGTCGGTGTCCGCCATTGTCGCCCAGAATGTCGGTATAAGCCAGCATGAGCAGGGCGAAAAGGTACTTAAATACGCTGTTGAGATATGCGTCGGCTTCGGGACGGTCGTTTTTGTCATTTGCCAGCTTTGTCCGGAGGCCATGCTTGGAATGTTCGTAAAAGGCGATGACGGAGTTGTAAGAATGGGCACGCAGTATTTGAGAGCCTATTCAGTTGACTGTATCATGGCAGGCATACATTTCTGTTTCAGCGGATATTTCTGCGCTTACGGAAAGGCGTATGTTTCATTTATACACAATATAATATCCATACTCCTGATAAGAATACCGGGAGCGTATTTAGCGTCGGTGATGTATCCAGAAACACTTTTCCCGATGGGGCTGGCGGCGCCCACAGGCTCGCTGCTGTCGGTAATAATATGCGCGGCGGTATTTGTGAGGTTCAGAAATAAAAGAAAGCGTTTGGAATTGTCCCAAGAATAATAAAAGGTCCTAAGCGGCGGCTGAGTCCTATTTCTCAGTCTGTACTGCTTAGGGCCTTTTATTTCTCTGATAATTTATTTGATACAAAAGCTTTCCGCAAAAACAGGAACCGCGTTTTCGGCTACGATCGTCTCGCCATGCTCCATAAGATGATATTTAGCTAAAATATTAGATGATTCCTTTTCGCCAAACTCGTTTAAAATACATATATATTTCGGTTCAATGCTCTGTTCGCTCTGCAAAACGAGATAGTATTTTTTGTTCGCCTTATAGACTGAGCTTGAGCTGAAGCCAAACGGAGCTATCATTACACAAACGTCGATGACATTGTCAAGATTTTCAAAGGAATAAATAACGATATTTGACTCACTTCCGGACTCGTCTCTATGTACTTTAATCGAATTCCTCTTGTACCTGTGCATATCTTTGGATATAATGGGTACAGGTTCTTCGTCGAGGGTGCTTTTTTCTTCCTCCCCGTCGCTTAGCTTCGTAACGATTATCATAATGCTGTCGAGAGCAACGGGCAGCGCCTCGACCATGAGAGGAGCGTCGTCAACGGCAAAGCCGCATTCCTCAAGGGCTTTGGAAAGCATATCCTGAAAAAGCTCTTTTGTCTTATCCGAGGAAGCGGTAAGATCATCGAGCTTAATATCCTTATCGGCAAGATCGTCTTCGCTGAGTATGAATTTAACCTGGGTATCGCTGATTTTCTCTATTTTCATAGCTGTCCCTCCCCAAAATTAACTTACCTCTAGTATAAGCAATAAAAACTTATATGTAAATAGGATATTACTGTAAAGCTCTGAAATTGTCAACTAAATTTAGTTAAGATTTTATTAAGAAAAGTGCATAATAAATGTCAGGAGGTGCGGTATGAAAAAATATTTTTCCTATGTTTTAACGCTGATAGTATGGGCGGCGGCCTACTATGTCTATCTTCCGCCAATCAATATAAAGGCACCGGAATTCTGGGGGTTTCTTGTGTTCATGGCGGTCGTCGGACTTGTGCTTAACGCCTATAGGATAATAAGACAGATAGACCCGAGAAACCTTCGCCAAAGCATTTCTCAGGGAACAAGGGGCGTAAAAATAATAGCTAAGGCCGCGGTCATTTTCGCGGCGGTATATATAATAGGCAACGTCATTTCCCTGCCTGTTTTCAGGGCCGGAGCATACAGCGGCCTGTTAACGGTTTCCCGGGGAAACTTTGAGGAAGACATTGAGGAGGCGGATTTCTCGCAGATACCAATACTGGACAGCGATTCCGCGGCAATAATCGCCGAACGTAAAATGGGCACAATGACAGATATGGTGTCCCAGTTTGAGGTCAGCAGCTATTTTTCACAGATAAATTATAACGGAAGGCCATACAGGGTAACTCCTCTCAGATACGCCAACGTTATCAAATGGCTCAGTAACCGTTCAGGCGGCGTACCGGCGTATATTCTGATAGATATGTCTACCCAGAATGCCGAGCTTATTAAGCTTCAGGAGGGTATAAAAATTTCTCCGTCGGAATATTTCGGACGGGATCTGATGAGATATATACGTTTCAGATACCCGACTGCAATGTTCAGAGGAACATATTTTGAGATAGATGATGACGGAACTCCGTATTGGATATGCCCCGTGGCGGATCACACAATAGGGCTTTTCGGGGGAACCGACATAAAGGGAGCCGTTGTGCTGAACGCGGTGACAGGAGAGCATAATTATTATGAAATTAACGATATACCTCAATGGATAGACAGGGTGTATGACGCTGAGCTTCTTATGGAGCAGTATGATTACTACGGTACGCTTTCAAACGGATATTTAAACAGCCTTTTCACCCAGAGGAACTGCCTTGTTACCACCGACGGCTATAACTATATCGCTTCCCGTGACGACGTATGGGTATATACCGGAGTGACGTCGGTCGGCGGAGACGAATCCAATGTTGGCTTTGTGCTTATGAATCAGAGGACCAAGGAGACTAACTATTATCAGATAGCAGGGGCCGAGGAATATTCGGCGATGTCCTCAGCCGAGGGACAGGTACAGCATTTAGGCTATAACGCCACATTTCCGCTGCTGCTGAATGTAGGCGGCGAACCGACATATTTCATCGCTCTCAAAGACGGGGCCGGACTTGTGAAGAAATACGCGATGGTAAACATTCAGAAATACCAGATAGTCGCTGTAGGAGACACGGTCAACGAATGCGTAAGGTCATACGAGAGCCTGATGGAAAACAATGGCATGAGCATAACCGAAACAGGAGAGAGGCTGACGATCTCGGGAACGATTTCTGCTCTTAGAGATATTGTGATCGACGGAAATACCTATTATTATATAATGCTTGAGGATAGCGACGCTCTCTATGCCGTAAAGGCCGGGGACCATGTGGAAATACTGAGAAAGAACGTCGGCGACAGCATAACGATGGAGTATGTGGAGTCAGCTGCGAACGAGGTATATACGGTCGTTGGAGTTGAATAACAAATTAGTCGATGAATTTATTGACAAATTTGTATGTATGCCATATACTTTTATTGAGAGGAGTGATATTATGAACTCAATAAGAAGTGCCATTGAAAACACTGTTTCCATATCTTTATTCAACAGAGGTATGGCGGGCAAGATATTCGAGGACGTTAAGCGGTGCGGAGCGAAGGTCGTGATGAAAAATAATATTGCCGAATGTGTATTAATGTCGCCGGAGGAATATATCAGCCTTATGGACGAAATAAATGATGCGAGACTGCTTGCTGCCGCATCGGAGCGTATGGCGCGCTTTGACGGAAAGACGGTAATCAGCCAGGAAGAGGTCGATAGAGAGTTTGGATTTAAGCCAGAGGACTATGAGAACGTAGACGAGGTGGAGTTTGAATGAGTTGGCAAGTGGTCTATTTGCCTGAAGCTCTGGAGGACTTGAGAAAGCTAGACGGAAGTCAAAGGATTTTGATAAGAAAGGCTGTCAATAAAGTCAGTCAAAACCCTTTGCCCGAGACAGAAGGAGGCTATGGAAAGTCTCTTGGAAATAAAAACGAAAATAGGCTTTCCGGATTTTTAAAAATCAAGCTGCGTGGAGCGGGACTCAGACTTGTCTATAAGCTGATACGGCAGGACGAAAATATGATAATCA
>CAZBNY010000030.1:0-14179 GCA_964493235.1 uncultured Lachnospiraceae bacterium | reverse complement strand
CCGAAAAACCGGCTCTGCCCTTCAGTAACTATTCACGTATCTTATGTTAGTTTTTCAGTTTACACAAAACTTGAAACGGTCTCGCGCTGGACCGCATCGCATAAGTGTTCTATGCCGTCGTTTGACACACTGTTTGGGACTTTTTTAATTCATGCTTTTACAAAATGTCGGCGAGCCTTATACGGTCAATTAAAAACTCCCGTTATCGATTCCTCGTTTCCGACAGTAAATCCATATCCGAATATAAGAGTATCGTCCTTATCTGACCCGTAAGGCGTGTTGCTGAAGCTTGTAAGTCCCACACCCTTTGTATAGATCCTTTCCTCGGTATATTTGCCGTCCTTATATCCGTCGGCCTCGGCCGTAGTCACGGTCTTAAAGCTGTCCTCTGTTACCTGTGTTATCTCGGTAACGGCCTCTGTCATGACTCCGTCCAGCTCCACCTCGTCTGTCCAGCAATTGCCTTCTTTTATCTCTCCTGAAAGCACTGTCAGATCCTCGATCTTTGAATACAGGTTATTTTCGCTCTCAGCGAGAGGGTCATTGTTTTCCACGTGCTCAACAACACGGTCGCCGGATATTGTGTAGGTAACGATGAAGGTCCTTTCCCCATCGCTATCGGACAGTCTTTCGTCATTCATCGCGCCCATGTATTTATATACTGTCATTTCCTCGTTCTGCTCAAAGTCATAATAACAGGTCTCAAAGCCGGCCTCGGCATAGCCGTGATATGAGCGGTATATATTGTCTGTCGGGAAATACTCCTCTATGCTTTCAAGATACTCGTTGTTTTCATCTGTCTGCTGAATATTATTATCCGGTTCGTCAGTCTGCGGCGTGCAGCCGAAAAGCGACACCGCCGTAACAGCGCAAACCGCCATATATAACACTTTCTTCATCTTTATCTCCTCCTGATACACCTTTTAATAGGCATATTATATACTCAGGAGACCGTAAAAACAACATAAACCTGTTTAAATTTGTCATACAAATTTCTTAATTATGAGAAACCTCTGGCCCGGATAGATCAAATCGGGATTTTCGATCTTAGCCTTGTTGAGCTTAACGATGCTGTCCACCGTTGTATGATATTTTTTCGCGATATTCCAAAGTGTGTCGCCCTTTTTGACCGTATATATTACGGCTCCGCCGTTTACAGGGCAGGCGTCCCCGTTCTCGCTCTCCGTTATGCCGACTATTATCCCGCAGGTCCTGTTCCCGCAGGCCGCCGCGTCAAAGCTGATCGTCAGCCTTATCTCCGCCTCCCTTTCCGAGAGCATACTAAAGCTTATGTCCTCTATCTCGGTTATAATATCAGCTGTCATGTTTTCCTCAGCGCCCTTTATCTCGATGCCCTGTGAAAACGGTATCGCCGTCTCCGTCACCCGCAGCGGCTCAGAATCGTCCTTGGCTATGTACATGATCTTAATATCGGCTGTTCCGTCTGCCGTTATCGTATTGTCGGAAACCGACGTCCTGCCGTTTCTGATGCTGCCCCAAACCTTGACTATCTGGAGCATTTCCGGCTGTCCGTTTTCTATCTCGGCGTTTCCCCTGAACGTCCCCTGCGCGCGGTTTCTGCCGTAAAGCTCAATGTAGTCCGCGTCCTGCCGTTCAATATCCAGCTCCGACCCGAGGGAATACGCGTCCTCAAGCACCGTGTTCGTTCTCATCGAGAACGCCTTGATCACGGCAGCGACAGTTATCTCCATATCAATGGCTCTCGGCTCGCCATTGCCGTCGGCCTCGACCTCTGCCTTGACCGTGACCGGCTTCATTCTGGCCATGCAGAGCATATCCCCGCCGGAAACAGGCACCTCAACGCTGCCGTTGAACGGTATCATAAACTCCGCCGAGTCCATGCCGAGATCCTCTCCCGTGCTTATGTAGAGGACACAGATCTTGAAATCTCCCTTAAGCTGCGCCATTCCGTCTGACACCCTGACGTCCCTGTGGCATATTTCCGCCGTGGCCTCAAGTATCTCGGCAATATCCGGTTTTCCGGCAGGCAGCTTCAGCTCCTCCCTGACCGTGAATTCCTCGGTAACCCTTTCCCTCACATCACAGAAGGATATAGTGCCTGTCTTGCTTTGCAGGGCTTCTCCTCCTCTTATCTCACTCACGGCGTCTATGGTTTTGCTGTCGGTCCATGACGCCTTAATGCCCGTCACTGTTTTCACGTTTATTTTTCTGTCGTTCACAAGCCTGTAGTCTGTATGTATTATCTCCGGTACAACGTCAGCGTCGCTGTCCTCGGTCACGCCCTCCGCCGATATGTAGTCCTCGAGCGGAAACTCCGACTTCATAAAGCTTACCGGTCTTTCGGTCTTTCTGCCGTAATACAGCACAGTCATGACTATCCTGCCCGAAAAGCTGATCCTGCCGTTCTCGGCCTTCACCTTGTCGATGATAACGTCCTCATCGGCCTTAAGTATCTGATATATATCGGGGTTGACGTCCGGCACTATCATATCGCCCTCGGTCAGAAGCTGAATGCTCTCTCCGCTGCCCCTGCTCGCGAGTATAATTTTCTCCGTTGCCGCTTCCAATGGCATAAAAATAACCTCCCAACTGTATTCTATATATAAATATAGTCGCCGGAAGGTTTTTTATTCTTAACTTCTGAATACTTTTATCTCATTCAGCGGATAAAATCTGACTATAACTCTGCCGTATATATCCTTCTCCTTGACCGTCCCGAAGGTCCTGCTGTCCGTGCTGTGTTCTCTGTTGTCGCCCATAACGAAAACGCTGTCGGCAGGCACAGACATATATACTTCGCCATATGTGAAGCCTACGGCGTAATCCTCCTCAAGCAATTCGCCGTTCACATAAACACTCCCATCGGTTATATGTACGGTATCTCCCTCAATGGCGATGACACGCTTGATCATGTTCTCGTCATACTCACTGTCGTCGAACACTACCAGGTCTCCCCGTCCGTACATACCGGCCAGTGCCGCGAACCTGCATATGGCTACCCTGTCCCCGTCATTCACCGAAGGCGACATGCTTATGCCCTCCACTCTCGCGGGCCAAAGGAAAACAAACATAATAAGGAGAATCACTCCGGCCTCAAGTGCCGCCTGACCCCATTCTTTTAAAGCTTTCCTCTTTTCTCCCCTCATTACAGCCTCCTAAAGAGAAACAGGAAGGCACGTATCATTTCCGGCCTCCCCGTACACATAAAACACAAACCAAAAACAATTTTTAGCTGATAACGACCGTAACAGTCGGTACGTCGCCCACCACGGAAACATCATCCGGCAGAATGAAGTTCAGCGGAACGTCATCGTATGTGCCGGTCTCATATTCCGACAGGTCAACGTAGACCTTAATGTCATCGGTGTCAATAGCTGATATTTCGCTTTCAGGTCCACTTAAGGTGACCTCTGTCTCACCGCTGTGTACCTCAGCGAATAAGCCCTCGGGAACAGTACCGTTGTCGGTTATGTCCTCCGGCTGGATAACGATAGTCTTTGTCTTTTCCTCTTCTATAGTAACTGTAACAGTCACAGTCTTTGAGCCGCCGATAGCCCTCACGCCCTCGGGCAGATACTCGTCTGTCTCAAAGGTCTGGATAATGTTCTCGTCCGCGCCGGTCACATCGATCTCCGGCAATCTGAGTATGCCAAAGCCTGTCAGGGTTTCCTTCTTTCCGGCAACGTCAATGCTGTTTGGACTTACATATATATCAGTGACCTCATATCCCTGGGCCGGCTTTCCGCTTACGTCGGCCGTGACTCTTGCCTCCTTCATATCGTCCATGCTTACCTTTACAGAAAGCTCGCTGGAGCTGAACGTCACCTTTCCGACAGCATTTCCATTGGAATCGTAGGCTATCGGAACGACCGTGACAACCGTATCGCCGTCAAGCACCTCAGGATTGATCTCGGCTCTTACCTCGGCAATGCTGTTGATAACGCTCTTAGCGCCGTACGCTGTTATCGTACTGGGCGACGACGCGGCGTTTATAAGCTCCTTGACGCTCTCATCGCCGTAATTCACAACTGTTTTTACCTCAAAGTCCTTGTTGATATACGGCTGAATATCAACAGTGACCGTTTGCACCGATTTATAGAGTATCTCAAAGCTGTTATTTACCACGCTTGGTATAACAACATTTACGGGGACCGAAACAGGCTCTCCGTTGTAAGAATATATGACATTATTAAGGTCTACTGTGGCCTGGACCTTTGTACTGCTTTGCGAAAGTCTGTCAAGGGCAAGTCTCTGGCCCCTGAGGCGCACACTTATCCTTGTGGAGTTAAGCTCGTCGTCATTTACGACAACATATCCTCTCTCAAAAAGCGATTCCTGATTCTGCAGCTGTATCGTGGCGGTATATGTTCTGGACTCCATAGGATTCTCGGTATTGATTACCATGAACCACAGTCCGATCGCTATGGCAAGGGAAAGGAGCTTCCAGCCGATATCCTTAGTGAATTTCTTATTGTTCATTGTCGGATCGCCTTCCTTTCCACCACATAATCTTCTTTTTGACGTTTCCGATTTCGTTTCTTGACTCGGAAAGCATCTTTCTCAGCTCGTCAGGAGTGATATTTCTGTATATCACGCCTCCCCTCGCGAGAGAGATATAGCCTGTTTCCTCAGAAACAACAACTATGTCCGCGTCGGAGACCTCGCTGGCGCCGATAGCGGCTCTGTGTCTTGTGCCAAGTTCCATGCTTACCTTGTTTTCAGTAAGCGGAAGGAAGCAGGCGGCCGCGGCGACCCTGTTGTTGCGTATGATAACGGCTCCGTCATGGAGCGGTGTGTTATGCTCGAATATGTTTATAAGGAGCTGGCTTGTCACTATGGCGTCAACCGGTATACCCGTGCGCACATGGTCGCCAAGGGGCACTTTCCTTTCCACGAGGATAAGCGCGCCGGTCTTGACACTGCCCATTTTTTTGCAGGCAGTCACTATTTCCTCAATAGTCCTGGCGTCGTCCTCCTCGCCCTCGCTGTCATTTTCAAACCTGAAAATATTTCTTATAAATTTTCCGTTGCCAAGCTGCTCAAGGACCTTCCTGAGCTCCGGCTGGAACAAAATAACAAACGCTATGATGCCGACTGATATAGTCTCTGACAATATCCAATGGATAGTATTTAACTGCAAAAGCGAAGCGAACGCATAAAAAAGGAAGAACACAACGACACCCTTAAAAAGAGTCCAGGCACGTGTCTCCTTTACCCATCCGATAATTTTATATACAATATACGCTACTATCAAAATATCCACAAGGTCCAGTATACCGACCTCCGGCCTGACCATCGTGGTCAAATCAGCGCCTCTGAATATATTCGTAAGGCTCTGTCCTACCATACTCTCACCCCCAAGGCAAGGATATAATCATCTGTAAAAAACAGTATACCATATCTGAGCAAATTAGAGAATATTTATTGATTTATTTTTTCTTAAAATTTTTTTAACTTTGCATCGCCGTAAGCCCGGATCCGCCCTCAGTTGATCTATGACGTATAAAAACTACGGTCAGCGGCGATCGGTTCCGTTTGACCCGTTGATGGTCATATATCCCTCAGCGTATTTTCGATAAGCCTGTCGATGAACTCCGCTATTTCCTCCTCCGGCTCCGTCATGCCGTTTTCAAGCCAGCAATCCAGTATTCCGCTGCTGCCGTGCGCTATAAAAAGATACAGCCACTCCCGTTTTTCCTTTGGCAGCTTCTTAAACTGAGTATCCATGCTTTCGGCAATCTCCTCATAGCATATCAAAAATATGCGGCTTGGAAATGATGTGTCCCCGTTATTTGAGAACATGGCGGAATATGTTTTGCCGTTCAGCCTCATTTCCTTTAGTATCAGCTGGATAGTTTCAGAAACGGTCGTTTTTTTTGAGCCTTGTATCGTTTCCCTGAGCTCCGCCAGAATTTCAAGCTCCAGCTTTTCCATCAGGTCAAACACGTCGTTATAATATTTGTAAAACGTGGCCCTGTTTATTTCCGACAGCTCGCATATTTCCTTCACGGTAATTTTATTAAGGGGCTTTTTCTCCAGCAGGGCTATGAAATTTTCCTTTATCACTTTCTTTGTATATCTCACACGCGCGTCCAAAGCCATAATTTTTCTCCTAATATTAAACAGACCGGCAAAAAATGTTTACAAACTTTCACTGTATAAAACATTGCCGATTGAGATCTTTATTTATTCAAGTATACTATATTTAACGCAATTAATCAACATATGTTTAATAATTAACCCAATGTATATTTAAGGAGGAAAAAATATGTTATTTATTTTAAAGCAGTCGGCGGCTGTAATCATAATAATGTCCTGCGCTCTTTTCGGTACGGTCGGGATAATAAAGCTTATTAAACGATCAAACGGCGGAAAGCTTCCCAAAGACCGTATAGCGGAGCTGTTCAACGAAAAGGATAAGCGTCGATAGCTCTCGTCCAACGTCTGTATACAAAACAGACGGCCTAAGGAGCGTCCGAAAAAACCGGAAATAATCAAAAGTCCTAAACAGCACGGACCGCAAGGCAAAAACACAAGCGTGCCGGTTCTGGCACGGCTAGGCTTTTTAACTCCGCAAGCCGCCGTTTAGGACTTTTAGTATCTATGGTTTCTTATGAAGGCGCGGCAAAGGCCGCCCTGTTTTTACTCTACTTTTTCAAGTATTTCATCAATTTCCTTAGTTATAGCATCGATCTTATTTTCGGCTTCCTTAAGGCTGTCCGCCTTAACGCCCATGTAGAACTTGATCTTAGGCTCTGTTCCCGACGGTCTTACGCACATCCATGCTCCGCCCTCAAGATTGTAGTAAAGTACATCTGATACGGGAAGTGTGCTCTTGTCTGTCTCGCCCGTCGCTATGTTCACAAACTCCTGACTCTTATAGTCCTTTTTCCAGATAACTCTGTGTCCGGCAAGCTCGGCCGGAGTATTCGCTCTCAGATAAGCCATGATCTTCTGTATCTGCTCGGCTCCGTCAATTCCCTTAAGAGTTACTGACTTAACGCCTTCCTTATAGTAGCCGTATTTCTCATAAAGCTCCTTAAGGCCGTCATAAAGAGTCATGCCTCTGTTCTTATAATATGCCGCCATCTCGCACACAAGCATAGCCGCGCCGACCGCGTCCTTATCCCTGGCGTATGTTCCGGCAAGGCAGCCATAGCTTTCCTCAAAGCCGAAAGCGAAGGTATGGCTGTGATCCTCCTCAAACTGCTTTATCTTCTCTCCAATAAACTTGAAGCCTGTAAGCACCTCAATAAGGTCAGCGCCGTAGTTTTCGGCAACAGCCCTTACCATTTCAGTCGTAACGATAGTTTTGATAACGGCTGTATCTTCGGGAAGATTTCCCTTTTCCTTCCTTCCGCTGAGAACATATTCGGTCAGAAGCGCTCCGGTCATGTTTCCTGTCATTACATTATAATTGCCCTCGGCGTCCTTTATAACAACACCTATTCTGTCAGCGTCGGGGTCCGTTCCCACAACAAGGTCGGCATTCTTCTCCTTGGCAAGTTTGATCGCCAGCGTAAACGCCTTGGGATCCTCTGGGTTGGGATAGCCGACCGTTGAGAAGTTGCCGTCCGGAAGCTCCTGCTCGGGAACAACATATACGTTCTCAAAGCCGATTTCCTTTAAAACCCTGCGGACAGGCTTATTGCCCGTACCGTGGAGAGGTGTGTAAACAATAACCATATCCTTGGCCTTTTCTATCTCTTCGGGCCTTACGGCTGTTGTCTTGATATTCGCGATAAATTTATCATCGATCTCCTTGCCTATTACGTTAAACAGACCCTTTTCCTCGGCTTCTTTTCTGTCCATTCTCTTTATGGCTCCGAAATCGTCAATGGCGTTTACCTCGCTGATGATTCCCTTATCCCTGGGCGCTACCACCTGCGCGCCGTCGGCCCAGTAAACCTTATATCCGTTATACTCAGGCGGATTATGGCTTGCCGTAACTACGATACCTGCTGTGCAGCCAAGTTCCCTTACGGCAAATGAAAGCTCCGGAGTGGGGCGAAGCTCGTCAAAAACATACGCCTTAATACCGTTGGCGTTCAGCACGAGGGCTGACATTTCCGCAAACTCCGGTGACATATTCCTTGAGTCATATGCAATTGCCACACCCATTTTCTTTCCGTCCGGATTGTTTTTGAGTATGTAGTTGGCAAGTCCCTGTGTGGCCTTGCCGACCGTGTATTTGTTCATGCGGTTTGTTCCGGCTCCGATGATTCCTCTAAGTCCGCCGGTGCCAAACTCGAGATCCTTATAGAATCTCTCCTTGATCTCCTTTTCGTCGCCCCTGATCGACTCAAGCTCCTTTTTCGTTTCCGCGTCAAAGGCGTCAGAAGCAAGCCAGAATTCGTACTTCTTTAAGTAGTCCATAATCTTTGCCTCCCATTATTCTTCAGTAAGCAGTACAGAAATAGTTTTTTGTTCATCGTTCACAGTTGTGTTCAAATTGTAGTCAGCATAGCCGTCCTTCTTGATCGTTATCTGATAATCGCCGTAATTTATCTGGGTCGTAAACGGAGTTACGCCTATCACAGCGTTATTAGCGTATACAGTCGCGCCGCTCGGGGTCGAGTCAACGGAAATAGAAGCCGTCTTGACCTCTATTTTCTCCAGCTCGATATCCTGCTCTACCAGCGGCTCGGAAATATTTACCGTTCCGGTATAGGTCTTATATCCCTCCGCCGAAACGCTTATCGAATAAGAGCCAAAGCTCAAAACGACCGGCGAATCCTTATCGACCTGCTTGCCATCGACCACGATGATGCAGTCCTCCACATTTACCCTGAGTGTAAGCACGCCCGTCTTTTCCTGGACCGCTGCCATATCGACCGAATATATCTCACCCGCGGCAATATGAATGTCCACAGTGAGCGTATCGATATTCGAGCCGGAAATGCCCAGCTTGTGCGCTCCCGCGGAAACCGTAGTCATATTATCCTCGAATTCCATTTTTTCTCCGTCAATGGTTATTTCCAGGTTCTCTATTTTATCCCCGTTGTCGATCTTTATAAAGCCGTGATATTTTTCCACAGTAACGGTCCAGACCGTGTCCTGTATACCCCTGAGTGTAACAATGTCCTCCTTGCTCAGGTCATCGGCCCTGATGAAGTCTCCGCTGTAGATAAAAAGCGTGTTTTTATCATACTCATACGTTCTTGTTCCGTTGGAGATGGTTCTTTCGGCAGTATCCACCTCAAGGTCGGCAAAATTCTCCTTTTCCCAAACGTCGTCGGTATACTCGATACTTATTATTTCACCGGTATTCTTTGACAGTCCGACATATATTATGTCTCCCCTTGTGATAGTTGAGTAGGTCGCCTTCCTGCCGTCCTCCTTAGTAACGTTTACGCCGGAGTCCAGCGTATAGAATCCCGTTTTACCAACATCCGTATCTATGATCTCAACCCTGTTGTCGCTTACCGACGCCACAACGCCGTAAAAATACTCGGCGTCCTCTGTCTCCTCCTGCGCCGGCGCCTTTCCGCCGGAGCTGTTCACGGCAATTATGACCGCCACGGCGACCGCTACTACCATTATAACGGCGGCGATCACATAAATGACAGTCCTGCCTCCTCCGCCCTTACGGCTCCTGCGGGGCTTTCCGCCGTCCTTTGACTTTTTTCTCCGAGGAGCCTCGTCCTCGCCGTATCCGTCCTCGTCGTCGTATCCATCCTCGTCGTCATATTCGTCTTCATATCCGCCATATCCGGCGGTATCCGAAATATCCGCCGTATCATCGAAATCTCCTCCGAAGTCGTCCTCAAACTCATCGTAGTTCTCGCCCTGCTCCTCCATTTCGTTGAGCTTGAGCTTTATGTCGTCTATCCTGACGGTTTCCCCCATATTTTTATTCTCGTCAAAGTTATATTCTTTCATGCCTTTTTCACCTCATAAGTATCCGGGGTAAAGTAAAAATAACTTGAGTTCCGCTTTTCCTACATACATTTTATATGCTTATGGTGAAAATAGCAACAAAAATTGTTAATTGTCTAAATGGACGCCGCAAATTTTGTCTCTCTTTCACGCCTGTCCACACAGCTTTCAAACCGCTCGACGGCCGCCTCCGATATGCAGACCCGCCGTTTATTGTAATGCTCGTTGCACAGCTTAAGAAATTTATAGGGATAGATCAACATTCCCCTGATTATGTTTCTGTCGCTGTCCGATATGCTTCGGTATTTATCGTAGCAGTCAAGTATTTTCTCTACTCCCCTCTCGTCGGCAGTCTCGCCCTTTATATACCTCCTGATAAGATGGGCCACGTCGGTTATGCTCAGGTCAACTGTGCAACCGTTGAGTCCCGATACTATTACCTCGCCGCTCTCGCATTTTCTCACATTATCGTTTTTAAAGGAATTGTGGCAAATGCTTCTGTCTTTTTCGGCCTGCCCGGACACCTCCTCATAGCCTGCCCTTTGCAGCAGCTCGCCCGCCATATGTATTCTGTCCATATAGTAGTCAAAATATTTTATCACCATAAGATCTACGGCCGTATAGTCGCCAAACGTCTTTATGTGCTTGCGTATCCTTGAAAACTCCCCTGTACGTTTGCCGAAAAAACTATCCACCGAGCCGCAGGAACATCTCATTCTCTCATCAAAAAAGCCCTCGGCCGCATTATGGAAAAGCGCGAGGGTCTCCGCCGTTTCCTTTATATCCGTCATATTTTCGAGATCCATTCTTCTTGACGGACTGTATTTTATAAGCATATACGCCGAATCGTCAAGCCTGAAGCACGGCATATCATCCGTAGTCCTGTACGCCCTTTCCAGCCCGTCAAAGCCCCTTGAGGCCAGGTACCCTTTAAGCGCGTACTCTACCTCCAGACTTTCATCGTCGGAAAATGTCTTTTTCAGCTCCAGCAGTCCCCTGTCCGTCCTGCACACAAGACCTGTCCTTGTGCGGTAGGAACTGACCAGCCTTACGCCGAAGCCCTGCTGTAATATTTTCGCGTTTATATCGTCCATAAAAAATCCCTCCGGCTCACACAATCTGTTTTACAATAATATGCTGACGAAGGGCGGTTTATTATATCATATGAACTTCTCACGGACAAAACTTTCCAAATATTCCTCAGTATTATTCCGGCTGTCCCTATGCGCCTCGTCAAGGCAGGCCCTAAGGGCGGCGCCTATCAGCTTACCGTCGGTCATGCCCATTTTTTTAAGCACGCCTCCGTTGATCTTAAGCTCCCTCATGTATATACATTCATTTTTGGCCTTAATATCCTCATAAAGGGCCAAAGCTTCCCCCGCGTTGTTTCTCTCGCAAGCCAGAGCATATCCCAGCACAAGCCCGTAAACCTCATCACCGAGCCTTTCGGCGGCTTTTTTAGTCTCATACCTGTCAGTTACAGGTTCATTTTCAGTCTCGCCGATGACCGCCCTAACGGTTCTCAGGGTTTTTGTATCAAATTTCAGTTGTTTCATCAGGCTCTCCGCCTTTTTCTCTCCCAGACCGCTCAGGAATATTGCCCATCTCAAAGCAAGGCTCTTTTCCGCCGACGCAAGCCTTTCAGCGATATCGGCACTGTTCTCCTTCAGCAATTCCGCCAACGGAGCGCATATATGCTCCATTAATCCGCTTTGGGCAAGAAATGATATTTTTTCCGGCCTGTCGCTCATTATGAGCTTCTGAAGCTCCTCACGTATTCTCTCCGCGCTTATCTTCTCAATAAGAGCGCTGTTTTCCTTAAGCGCCCTCCAAGTCTCCTCCTCTATCTCAAAGCCGAGCTGGGCGGCGAATCTGACCGCCCTCAGCATTCTCAGCGCGTCTTCCCTGAATCGCTCCTCGGCGCAGCCAACTCCCTTTATGAGTCCTCTCTCTATGTCGGCCACTCCGCCGAAAGGATCTATAAAACCCTCCCTTGGGTGATAGGCGATGGCGTTCATCGTAAAGTCCCTGCGCAGCAGGTCCTCATGTATATCCCTTGTAAAAACGACCTCGTCGGGGTGGCGGCAGTCCGTGTACTCGCCCTCGATACGGTAGGTCGTGATCTCATAGCTGTCCTTTCCCATAAGCACTGTAATAGTGCCGTGCTTTATTCCCGTGTCATAGGTATGAGAAAAGCACGCCTTGGTTTCCTCAGGCTTTGCCGACGTCGTTATGTCCCAGTCACCGGGCGTTCTGCCAAGTATCATGTCCCTTACGCAGCCTCCTACCACATAAGCCTCGTAACCTCTGTCGTTCAGTGTATATAATATCCTTTCGGCCTTTTTATCAATTCTGGTATTCATAGTTTTCTCCTTAATTACGCGTTTGATCGCCATAAAATTAATGCTATATTAATTCATTTTTTGAAAAAAATCAATTTTCTTAAAAAAATTGTTGACATATCAATTTTAAAGTGATATTATAATCCTCGCAGTCAGAAAAAACATAATATTGAGCACCTTTAGCTCAGTTGGTAGAGCAACTGACTCTTAATCAGTGGGTCTGGGGTTCGAGCCCCCAAAGGTGTACTTAAACGGCGAGGCTTTGCAATTTATGGTTGTGGGGTCTCGTTGCTTTTTTATGCAATGGCAAATCAAACAATTTTAAAATTTCCTGAAGAATTCGTTAAACTGTTATATTGTAAGTCTGTGGAGTACTCCGCAGAGGATTGCCGTTTGGCGGTAAGTCAGTGAGGCGAAATGCTGATTATGCCGAGCGAACAAGCGGCTGCTTGCAGTTGTGTGAACGAGGAATGGCGTTTTGCCGAGGGGTTCCCGGCTAATGAAAGCAGACGGAAAAACAGGTCGCTCTCTTGGTAATGGGGTGATACTGTGAATTACGTTACATATCAAGAATCAGTTCAAATCCTAATTCAGACAGCGACGCTAATCATCGGTATTATTAACCTTGTTCAAAATAACAACAACCGCCTGACTTTGAGTCAGACGGCTATTGTTCTACTTATTATCCGGGACCGGCCGCCCTGCGAAAAGCGGCAATCCTTTTCTTAAAAATATTACAAAACCGGCCGTTGGCAAAATCAACGGCTTTTTAATAAACCGAAAACAAGTCCAATCTTTTAATCGCCAGTCTGAAATTTTGCCGCAAGATCCAATATATCCTACGCTTTCCGTCCAAACCCTGTAAAAATCTTTTTCATTCTCTCTCCCGCTTTAATCCGTTACCTTATATCTTACATAGCCCTTGTCGTACCAGGTCTCAACGAACCCGTTTTCCTCAAGGTACTGCACATAGGGCATGACCATTCCGTAAATGTCAGAGAAATAAAATCTGTCGGACGCCTTTATGTTCATGCAGGTAATAACCGCCGCCACAATGTCGTCATAGGTCATTCCGTCCTCGATATAGCTCAGGACCACCTCGGCCCTGTGTTTCAGATACTCAATATTTTTCTCAACGTCGTATTTAAGATCGTCCCTTATGCCTCTGTGGGAAATAATGTATTTGTCGCACTCAAGCGTAAGAAGTCTGGCCTTGGACCTGAAATCGATGTCAAAATTCATGGCGTAGGGTATTTTCGTCTTTTCTATTTCCTCATATGTCATAAGCGCGTCCCCGACCATAGCCACATTGTCCTCGGTTATGATCGAAATATGCGACATACTGTGTCCCGGCGTATGTACTATGCCGAATTCCGCCCCGCATACATCTATGCTGTCCTTATCAGGAGGGATAAATTCATGTACGCAGCTTGTCATATGCTCCAGCGCGTCACTTATTGCATTAAAGGGAACTAAGCTCCTTTGGAACCGAAGGCTCTCAATATCGCGGCAGGCATAAGCCTCGGCACCGTACATATAAACCTTGCAGCCATATTTTTTCACAAGATTGTTATTGTTTCCTATATGATCCAAGTGCCCGTGGGTTGCGATTACCGCGGTTACGTTAAGTCTCGCGTCCTCAAGGGTATCCATCAGACGGTTGGTCTCACTGTGTCCGTATGACACTCCCGAGTCCAGTAAAACCGAGTCTGTGTCATTCAGTCTGTATACTCCTATCAATGTATGACCTGTATCTATGCACCATGTATTTCCCTTCACACAGTAAAAATTCTCCAACGCCTTTCCCTCCTTTATTACCGATTATAATATAGCATTAATCCTGTTTCCTTTCAAGCAAATCGCCCTCACGGAGGGCATTTATTCAGAAAAATTTAATAAATCATGGCAAAAACTGTTATAAAGCTGCTATAAATCTGCTGTAAATCCTATTAAATACTTGCTTTTTATGCGAATTA
>CAZBNY010000029.1:0-14189 GCA_964493235.1 uncultured Lachnospiraceae bacterium | reverse complement strand
GTGTTATAGTAGAACTGAATTAAAGACGGTAATATAAAAAAGGGCGAGAATGCCGATAAAGACAGGGCCTTATGAATATAAACAGACGTGCTTCATGGCGTTTATGCCATGAAACACGTCGTTTTTTTCTCAGCGGAAACGCGGAGAATCTATAAGCTGCCTACAGCCTTAAATCCTTAGAGCTTATTTTTAAAGCAGATAGCCGTATTTATTTTTAACAGTAAGTATAATTATCTCAAGCTCCTTGTCCAAAGCGTTGTCCGTAGACAGGTCAAAGTCCCTGACCTCACCGTTAAGTCTGACTCTGTATATATCTCCGCCCAACGGCAGGAACCCGCTGTTCTCACTGTCGGCGAAATCGTCCTCGCTGTTAAACAGTGTGAGTTTATCCTTATAAGGCTTGCTGTCGTAGGGACAGAAGGCGGCGCAGTTTCCGCACTCGTTGCACATTCGGTCGATATGGAGTATCTGCGAACCCATGCCCTCCGGCTTTATCACCACGTTGGCCCTGTTCGGACAGACATCGGCGCAGCACTCGCACACGATATTGCAGGCAAGACACCTTTCGGATTCTCGCGAAACCGGCATTTTAAGCATTCCCTTCCTGGCTATGGCGCCCGCTTCGTCCGTTTTAGCGCATTCGGGAATATCGGCCTCAAATGTGGTCCCTGATACAGCCTCGGCAAAGGCCTTGGCGTCGGCTATACATTCCACAACGGTGCATGGACCTCTAAGGGCATCGCCTGCCGCGTATACATTTTCAATGTTCGTCTTAAATGAGGGGCGGCCCTTTTTGTTAAGCTCAATTCCCTGGGATTTGAAGTAATCGCTGTCCACGCTCTCGCCGACCGCGGCTATTACGGTGTCGGCCTTTATATAAACCTCCTCGTCCGTCTCAACGGGACTTCTTCTGCCGCTGTCATCGGGAGCGCCAAGGATCATTTTTTTGCCGATAAGTATGCCGTGCGTATGCATTGTGGGCGAGACAAGCTCCATGAATTCCACTCCGTCATAAATGGCCAGCATAAGCTCCTCCTCGTCGGCGGGCATATATTTCCGTGTACGTCTGTATACTATTGTGACATTTTCCACACCCTTTAAGCGCTTTGCGGCCCTCGCCGCGTCCATAGCGGTGTTTCCGCCGCCTATAACGGCTATGCTTTTGCCAAGCTCCATAGCCTTTCCGCTTTTCAGCTCTCTTAAAAACTCAATAACATTTATAACATTGCCCTCGATGTCAAGTCTTCCGGGCTTTTCGGCGCCCACACAGTATAATATATGGGTATAGCCGGCGGCCTTAAGCTCCTTCAGAGACGGAGCGGGAGCGCCAAGCCTTATTTCGGCCCCCATTTTTTCAATAAGCGCCGAATCCTTGTCGATAGCCTCATCGCTTATTCGGAAGGCGGGAATGACATTTCTTACTATTCCGCCCAGCTTATTTTCCTTCTCGAAAACGGTCGCCTTGATACCCGCCTTGCCCAAGAAATAGGCTGCCGCCATACCGGCAGGTCCGCCGCCTATTACAGCGGCTTTTTTGTCCGACGAGACGGCGGGCGCCTCAAGTCCTGCCATAAGCTCGTCATATCCGTTTTCCGCCGCGGTCAGTTTGGTCGAGCGGATCATAACAGGGTTTTCATAAAAATTCCTTGTGCATTTGTCCATGCAGTGATGGGCGCATATGGTTCCTGTTATGAAGGGCAGGGGGTTTTTAGCCGTAATGACCTTAAGCGCCTCGGTGTATTTTCCCTGTCCGCAAAGCTCTATGTATTCGGGAATATCCTGACCGATGGGACAGCCGCCCTTACAGGGAGCGGTGAAGCAGTCGGTGAGAGGAACTTTTTTATCCGATTTTCTCTTTGGAAGCGGCTTTATAGGCTTGATATGGTGAATATCGGTTTTTGCCGCCTCGGACAAAGCGTGAATTTTTTCGCAGTCAACTCCGCTAAAGGATTTGAATTCACAGCGCTCCAGCTTTTCGGCTATTTGAGTAAGCCGCTGATAGCCGCCCGGCTTAAGTATCGTAGTAGCCATAGTTATGGGCCATATCCCGGCCTCGAACAGCTTATCTATATTGAAGTAATCCGCTCCGCCGGAATAGCTGATGCGCATTTTTCCGGCAAACTCCGCGGAAATACGGCTCGCCATTTCGATAGTCAGCGGATAGAGCGCCTTTCCGCTCATATACATTTCCTCAGACGGCAGCTCTCCGGCCTTTACGTCAACGGGGAAGGTGTTGGAGAGCTTAAGGCCGAACTCAAGGCCGTTGTCCTCAGCCAGCTTTTTGAGCCTTGTAAACATGGGAATCGCGTCATCATATTGCAGATCTTCCCTGAAATGGTGATCGTCAAAGGCTATATAGTCGTAACCCATGCTGTCCAAGGTGTTTCTGGCATATTCATAGCCTAAAATAGTCGGGTTGCATTTAACAAAGGTGTTCAGTCCCTTTTCCGTAATGAGGTAGGAGGCAATACGTTCTATTTCCTGAGGGGGACAGCCGTGGAGTGTTGAGAGCGTTACGCTTGTGCATACCCTCGGTGAAACGGTGTCTATATATCCGCTATCCTCGGGGAAAGCGGCCTTAAGCGTGTTTTTATATTCCTCCCATTGGGGAAGACGGGAGGCGTCCTTTAAACCTTCTATAAAGCTATCGACCTTTTCGCTTTTTATGCCTTCTAAGTCATAGCCGACGCTCATGTTGAATATGAAGCCATCCGGAGAGCCAAGGCCGTATTTTCTGGAAAATACTTTTAAGGCAAGCCAGGCCTTAACGTATTCGTCGAGGGCCTGCGATACAAGCAGCTCCGTCGACCACTCGCAGTTGTAGCCCTCGTCATCGGCGAGTATACACGGTCTCGCGATACAGGCGGCAAGCTCCTCACCGTCCATTTTCTGTACCGTTTTCAGCTCAAAAAAGCGGCTGCCGGCAAAATAAGCGGCTATTATGTTCTGGGCAAGCTGAGTGTTGGGGCCGGCCGCGGGGCCAAAGGGCGTTTCCATAGTCTCGCCAAAAATGGACAGGGATTTGCTGTCCTTCTTTATGTAGGGACGATGTACGCCGAACATTGAGCCTGTCCCGGCGTATTCGGCCGCCGCCCAGCTTATCAGCTTATCAAAGGCGACAGGGGTCATTCTTTCGCTCATAAGATCATCTCCTTTTGACTCAGCCGTTTATGCTTTTCCATAGCTTTTTGGCTGTTTCCTTTATATCCGCGTTTATCTTTTCCTCATCTATATCCACAAGCTGTCGGTTCAGCATAAGCACTTTTCCGTTGGCGACGGTGGTCAGGCACTGTCTGCCGTTCATTCCGTATATCATATGTCCGTCGATATTATTACTCGAAAACGGTGTATACGGCTTGTAATCCATTACGATTATGTCCGCCGACGCTCCCGCCTTAAGCACACCAAGCGGCTCGTCGAAGTATCTGGAGCAGATTTTCGGATTGTTCTCAAAGAGCATCCCGGTAGCCTCCGCCCAGCCGACATTCGGCATTTTGGTATTGTGGCGCTGTATGGCCAGGGCGGCCTTAAGGCTTTCCAGCATATCATGGGTATAGGCGTCGGTCCCAAGGCCTACCATAATTCCCCTGTGGAAGAAATTGATAACGGGAGAACAGCCGACGGCGTTGCCCATGTTGGATTCGGGGTTGTTTACGACCATCGTATTTGTTTCCTTAATTATGTTCATCTCGGTATCGTTTACGTGGATGCAGTGTCCGAGTATTGTTTTAGGTCCAAGTATTCCGGCGTCGCGGAGCCTTTCGACGGGACGTTTTTTATATTTCTCCCATGTGTCCTCCACGTCGTTTGTGCCTTCGGAAACGTGTATATGGAAGCCTGTCATGCCATTGTTGGCCTCAACGCATTTTTCCATAGTTCTTTCCGATATTGTAAAGAGGGCGTGCATACCGAACATGGCCTTAAGCATATTGTCAGGCTCGTCCTTTGTATACTTTATGAAATCGCAGTTTTCCTTGATAGCCTGAGCGCATTTAACCTCTCCGTCCCTGTCGCTGACCTCGTAGCAGAGACAGCTTCTTATTCCCATTTCTTTGGCGACATCGGCTATCTCAAACAGGGAGCCGGGCACACAGCCATAGCTGGCGTGGTGGTCAAATATTGTCGTTACGCCGTTTTTGATACACTCTATATATGTGGCGTATGCCGACGCCCTTGTTCCCTCAAGGTCGAGCCTTCTGTCTATGTTCCACCACATTCCGTCCAGAATCTCATAGAAGTTTCCGGGGTTATATCCGTTTATTGAAAGTCCTCTGGCAAGGGCGCTGTATATGTGGGTATGGGCGTTGATGAAGGCGGGCATGATTACGTTGCCCCCGGCGTCTATTATCTCCGCGTGGGGATATTTGAGCTTAAGAGCCAGATCATCACCGACTTCAACGATTTTATTTCCCTCAACCGCTACTCCGCCGTCCTCGAAATAGGGATTTTCTCTGTCGCGGGTAATGACTTTTCCGTTGGTGATAAGGTACATATGTATTCCTCCCTCGTAAAGCTAACTTTTTTTCAATTCATCTAAATAAATTTTATAATATATTGTACTAAAAAGCAACCAAAATATAATCAATATCTAACAAATTAAACAAAGAATATTGGGCCTGATTGAGAAATTACGTTGAAAGATATATAATAATGAAAGCGTTCGGTCGGGAGAATAATGCTTTTTCCTGGTTGGCATATAGGGAAATGTCCGGAGGACAGACGATCTGTCCTCCGGGGACGTTTTGATAATTTCAACGGAGGTATCATATGATAAGATTTAACAACGACTACAGCGAGGCAGGACACGAGAGAATATTTAAAAAACTGTCGGAGATAAGCGATGTTCAGGTCGGCGGCTACGGCATGGACGAATACTGCGATGAGGCGAAAGACATAATAAAGAGACTCATCGGCAGAGACGATGCCGACGTACACTTTCTTGTGGGCGGAACACAGGCAAATATGACCGTTATCGCCTCTGTGCTCAGACCGCACCAGTGCGCCGTATGCGCGTCAACGGGTCATATAAATGTACATGAGACAGGAGCGGTAGAGTCAACGGGCCATAAGGTCCTTGGGATTGCTGCAGCGGACGGCAAGCTTACGGCCGAGATCGTGAGAAGCATCCACGACAGCCATTGGGCCGACCTCAACCATGAGCACATTGCCCAGCCAAAGCTTGTATATATTTCCGACTCTACGGAAATAGGAACGGTCTATAAAAAGAACGAGCTTGTTGAGCTTTATAAGGCGTGCAGGGAGTGCGGAATGTATCTTTTCCTTGACGGAGCGAGACTTGGCTATGCGCTTGCCTGTGAGGAAAATGATCTTGATATAAAGACGATAGCTGAGAACACCGACGTTTTCTATATCGGCGGAACGAAATGCGGAGCCATGTTCGGGGAAGCGGTCGTCATTCTTAATGACGCGCTTAAGGAGGATTTCAGGTATCTCATCAAGCAAAAGGGCGGAATGCTTGCTAAGGGCTGGCTGCTTGGGGTACAGTTCACGGAGCTTTTGAAGGACGGCCTTTATTTTGAGCTGGCTAAACACGCCGATGACATGGCAATGAAAATAAACAAAGCGGTCAGGGAAGCCGGCTATTCTTTCTATTCCGAAAGTCCCGCCAACCAGCAGTTTGTGGTATTCCCCGACAGCCTGCTTGAAAAGCTCAATAAAAAATATGTATTTGAGTATCAGGCAAGGGTTGATGAGGGCCACAGCGCGGTACGTATATGTACGAGCTGGGCGACTAAGGAAGAAAATGTGGACAAGCTCATTGAGGATATTAAAAGGGGATAAAAACAAGAGAGTCAAACCATAAATCCTAAAAAGTCCTAAACGGCGGCGATGTTAAAAAGTCTTGCAGTCCGCGCTATTTAGGACTTTTGATTATTTCTGCAGCTCTTCCTGACGTGGATCAGATGAATTCCATATCCCTGGCCTTGACTGTCAAATATCTGTAATCCTCCCTTGCGCCTTCAAGTATGGCGTGGTACTCAGGGGTACCGTCGGCCGATATTATTATTTCGTCATAGAGCCATGTGCAACCGGCTATATCCTCGTTTTGGAGTACCTCGGCGTTTTTGTATATGACCTTATTAAAGGGCTGGTCGCTGTCCTCGCTTAATGTAAGCACAAAGCTCTCACCCTCCAACCCGGACGAAAGCACCTGCCTGTCATGGAACCCGTAGTTCTGACGTATATGCTCGGGAATGCTTTGGCTTATCATAACATAATAGTAGGTATATTCGCTTCCGGCCCTTTGCATACGCGCTCTCATACGGCCAAACGCCTGACGCATTTCCTCATCTGTCTTGTCCGCCGCTATTTCCTCAAAGGTTTTTCCGCTGATTTCGGGGAAAAGACGGCATACTTCCTTTGTGATATATTTCATTGATCTGCCTCCTGATTTTGTTATTTTAAATAGATTTTACTATATAAAACGCCTGGCCTCAACGCCAAGATAGGTTTTTAAGAAATTTTTATAAAAAATTTACTGTATTCTTCGCATTTTTGCTGTTTTTATGGTATAGTTAAACTATACATTTATTTTTTGGAGGGTTGAGTATGAAAAAACAGGCGGCTTTGCTTCTGGCGGCTGTAATGTCCGTTGGTACGGCGTTCGGCGTGTCGGCGGCGGAAACTTTTGCGGATATAAACGATGTCCCCTGGGGCGGGGCGCAGGCATATATTAATAATGTATATGCGAACGGCCTTATGGTAGGCGAGCTTAACGAAAATGGCGAGCGTGTGTTCAGAGCGAGGGAGAGCATTTCCTATAATGAGACTGTCCAGCTTGTGTATGCCCTTTCGGGAGAAAAGGTAAGCGACGAGGTTTTGAATAAATGGGCCGACGCGATGAAGGCCAACAACATTCCCAGATGGGCGTATGAAAGCGTTGCCTACGGACTTGAAAACGGAATAATTACCCGTACTGACATAGCTGCGTTTATGAACCTTGACGGCAGCGCAAGAAGCGCCTCAAGGGAGGACACGGCCTACATCTTCGGCAGATTTTTGGCAAAGAAGGGCTTTGAGGCTAAGGCCGGCACCCCTGAATTCGCGGATAAGACCAAGATATCGGCGGTCTGCCAGCAGTATGTTACTCTGCTTTCCAGCCTTAATATAATCGTAGGCGACGAGAATAATAATTTCAATCCGAATAATACGATAAACAGGGCGGAAATGGCCGTAATTGCCACAAAGGTCAGCACGCTTCTTGACGATATTTCAGCGACGCCCGTTCACGAGGAAAAGAGCGACGCCGACTATTCTGGATATATCAATAATGTTACCGATACTTCGCTCATGCTTTATACCTTTGACGGAAAGAGCGTGATACTCGACAGGGCACATAATTCCCAGTATTATCTTGACGGTGAGGAAATAAGCACAAGAGGAATCTATTCCCTTACATCAAACGGAATACTTGTAAAGGCCGATGTATATGTGAACTCCAGCAACATAGCAATGGAGATCTACTGCACAAGAGCCGACGTCGAGGGACAGGTGACGGGTCTTGGCTTCAAGAGCGGCGAGTACAAGAAAGGCAGCAAAAAGATACCCTACGCCTTCTATACGGTCACTATAACCTACACCAACGGACTCAGCAGGTCCTACAGGCTCGACGAGGATACGGACTTCTATTATGACGATAAGGAGATAGACATTGAGGACTTCCAGGAGCTTCTTTGGAAATCGCTACCCGAGGTTGATGATAATAAAGATGTAGTAAGAGAATGTATTGCTAACGGCGACTTTACTATACTTGACCGCTGGGAGCCTGATGATGACGATGATGAGAAGTATCTCAATGTTTACGCTTCTGCCGACGTGGAGGTAAACGACGAGTATTATGTATATCCGCAGGTAAGACTCAAGGAGCTTCGTCTGTACACGGTTCAGCTTGAGGAGGCTGTGATCTCGGCTATCAACAATGAGAGGATAATCGTCCTTGACGAGGAGGGCCGCGAGTATGAGTATAAGATAGCGGACGGCGCAAGATTCTACGTTGACGGCCATAAGGAAAGGATAACTGATTTCAAGAAGGCTGTTAAGCTCAATCTCTCGACTGTCGAGATAGATTATGATACCGACGGATATGTAACTATACTTAAGGCCGAGACAAAATAATGTAAATATAAGGAGCGCTGTTTAAGGCGGTTTGACTTAAGAAAACACTTAAATCAAACCGCCGACGGTGCGTCATAGAAAATATTTAAGCAATGAATGCCAGAAGTTTACTTTTTATGTTTTCTTATGACGCTGACCATTACAGCGCCTTTTTATTTGCGTTATATATTTTTTTATGCTATATTTAACTCACAAATCTATTTGTTTTAGGAGAAGATATAATGAAAGCGGTTTATTTTATATGCAGTAATAAGGATTGGGGCCATGTGGCCTCAAAGGTTTGGGAACTTCTTGAAAAAGAAGGATATTTTCAGAAGGAAGAGGATTTTACTTTCGACGGGGGCAAGGTATATAGCTGTAGAGATGAAAATGGCAATGAGTTTTACTTTGCTCAGACAAAGATAGCCATATGTCTCGATTATGAGAAGTATTTGCCGGAAATGAACAGATATTTCGCGGATTTCGACATGTCGGCTATGGTAACATGGCATGAGGGAGCGAACTCTCCCGAAAAGGTCCTTACGGTACACTCGCTCGGCGATATGAATTCCGGCACATACGGCCCCATAAGTCCGAGATATATGCACAACCTTCTTAGGGCCTATAAGGCCGAGAAGGACAAGCTGGGTCTTGAGGATTTCACGGTATGCACGGAGGCGACCCACTGGTCGGGAGCGCACAGCGATGACGCCGACCCAACGCTGCTTTTGGGTTATAATGTCCCTATGGTGGATATAGAAGTGGGAAGTGAGGAGGAAAGCTGGACGAACGAGAAGGCCTGCCTTGCCCTCGCGAGGACTTTGACACACGTATTTGATGATGACGGAAAAAAGCTGCACAACATTCTCTGCGTCGGCGGCATACATTTTGACCCCAACTATGCTGAGGCGGTGTTTGCCGACTGGGGAGAAAACGATTGCTTTGGCGTAAGCCATATACTTGCCAACCAGTGGCTTGTTTCCGGCGAATATGAGAACGAGCAGGGCTTTGAGAGAGCCTGCAGATGCGTGGACGCCATTGAGGGCGGAATTGAGGCCATATTCATACATGATAAGCTCAAGGGCTGTTATAAGGATCTGGCCAGAAAGCTTGGGGAAAAGTACAATGTACCGGTGCTTAAGCATCAGAAGCTGAGAAAACCGGAGGAGCTTGGACTTTAAAAATCATTAGGAGGGATAGTTATGAAAAGAATTACGGCTTTGATACTGGCTGCTGTTATGTCTGTCGGCATGGCGGTAAGCGCCGCCGCTGCAACCTTCAGCGATATAAATAATGTGCCTTGGGCTGGAGCGGAGGAATATATCAACAGCGTCGCTGATCTGGGGCTGATGGTAGGAGATACGGACAGCTCGGGAAACAAGGTATTCAGGGCAAAGGACAGAGTGACCTACTGTGAGGCCATGCAGCTTGCGTACAGTGTCCTTAAGGAGACCGGCGGACTCAAAACAACGGAGGACACGACAGACAAATGGAAAAGCGCCATGCAGGAGGCCAATATTCCTACCTGGGCATACACAGCGGTTTCCTACGGACTTGAAAGCGGAGTGGTCTCCGCCAACGATATTAAGATCTTTATGAAAAGCGCGACAGAAAACAGGGAGGCTACCCGTGAGAATGTGGCGGTGATCTTTGGAAAGGCGATAAGGCATATTTCCGAGGCAAACGCGTCGGCAACTCTTAGCTTCAGCGATAAGGATTCTGTTTCGGCGACAAGCGTTCCCTATGTCGATCTGCTTGCCAGACTTAATATATTTGTCGGTGATGAAAATAATAATTTTAATCCTAAAAACTACATAAACAGAGCGGAGATGGCCGTAATTGTCTCAAAATCCTACAATACGGTCAAGGAGCTCAAAAGTGAACAGCAGCAGTCTGAGCAGTCGGTGACACCGACAGTTGAAAGCGTTTCGGGAACAGTTATACTTACCGATAACGGCTCCACGGAGAAAACGATTGCCGTAAGCGACGCCGACGGCAAGGTGACGACCTATACAGTCAGCGCCTCAACGCCTGTTATCAGCCTTGACGGAGAGCCCAAGACCTATGAGGATATAAGCATCGGCGACAAGGTCACGGTGGCCGTATCAAGCGGAATAGTCGTTTCCGTAATAATAAATGAGGACAGCGTCGAGGAAAAGGAAGAAAATAAGACAAATATTCTTGAGGGCTATCTTGATAACATCACCTCCAAGGCCATAACCTTCAACACTGAGGACGGGGAGCAGGCGAGATATGAGTTCTCAGGCAATCCAAGGATCACATTGAACGGCGGAGTTATCACCAAGGACGACCTTTATGAGTATGTTATCGACAGGAATGTGATCTATGTTACTGTTACTCTTGATTCATCAGGTTTAGTTGAGTCCCTTACTGCTAAATTCAGCGACATAGAGGGCGAGCTTACTAACTTCAAGGACGGCAAGGCGTATATCAAGTTTGTCTATGCCGACAAGAGCAAGAACGTGACCGTGGACATAGGAAGCGGCTGCGAGATCTATCTTGATGCCGAGAAGATAAGCGAGACAAAGGCTGAAAAGCTCTTTACGGCTGAGGAGAAAGAAAGCTACTATGCCGTAGCTGCTATAAATAATCTGAACAAGGCTACTAAGATCGAGATATTCCGTGATACGTATACCAACGGCACTCTTGTCGCCATAAGCTCATCGGACATTACTATGAAGTCGAGCTTCGGCAGGGAAATGGAATATGAGCTTGACGATGACGCGGAGCTTACGTTAAACGGAGCGGAGGCCTCGTACAGAGATATAAGAAACGCCCTTAAGGAGGCTGACATTATCGTAACTCTTGAGTTTGATGAGGACGATGTTGTAACAAAGGTAACGGCACAGGCCAAGACGGTAAAGGGCGAGCTTAAGGGAGCCGACGACAAGAGGATAGTAATTGTTGACGAGGAAGGCGGAAGAATGGTATTCGGCCTTGACAGAGACATGGAATGCGAGTTCGACGGCGACGAGGTGACTTATTCCAAGTTCAAGTCGCTTTATAAGGACGCTGAAAGCGCGGTTATCGCGACAGCCGAGATCAACGACGACGGAGACGTAATAAAAATAGTCGCTCAGTCAAGCTCGGACTCGGAGGGCGTTGTAATAAGCATATCCAGCAGTGAGATCGTTTTTGAGGATATTGCGGGAGTTGAGCATAAATACAAGATCGAGCCTGCGATGATAGGCTATCTCAACGGAGAGAGACTCGGAAGGGCCGCCAGCGCGTTAGATTATGCGAAGGAGGACGGCGCTACTGTTAAGGTCACGTTCAGCAGCAGGGGCTACGTCAATAGAATTTATGTTACTTTAGAGAGTTAAGGAGTGAGTTTGTGAGATACGAGGGAGCTGTATACAGGCCGCCAAGCGAGGCCGGCAGCCTTATAATACAGATGACGATAGGGTGCGCAAGAAACACCTGCCGTTTCTGCAGTATGTACAAGGCGAAGAACTTCAGGATACGCCCGCTTGAGGAGGTCGTTGAGGATCTCCGCATGGCGAGGGAATATTATAAAAACTATCTGGTGCGCAGGCTTTTCCTTGCCGACGGCGACGCGCTTATATGCAAGACCGACGACCTGCTCTACGTGATGGGCGAGGCTAAAAAGCTTTTCCCGGAAAACGAGAGGATAACGATGTACGGCGCGCCGAAGGATATTCTGCTTAAAAGCCACGAGGATCTGGTAAGGCTCAGAGAGGCCGGACTGGAAATGGTCTATGTCGGCGCGGAGTCGGGCGACGACGAGGTTTTGGAGTTTGTGAAAAAGAACGCCACCCATGCCGAGATAGTTGAGGCGGGGCAGAAACTCAAAGCCGCCGGTATAAAGGTGTCGGTGACACTCATATCGGGACTTGGCGGAAAGAAGTATCTTGAGAACCATGCTATAAATTCGGCAAGGCTTATCAGCGAGATGAACCCCGAATACGCGGCTATACTTACGCTGATACTTGAGAGCGGCGCGCCGATGTATGACGATTTGAGAGCGGGAAGGTTCAAATACCTGACTCCGCCGGAGGTCGCGGAGGAAATGAAGCTTTTCCTCAAAAACGTCGATTCGGAGGGAACGGTTTTCCGCTCCAACCATGCGTCGAACTATATTTCGCTGGCGGGCACACTTAATAAGGATAAGGAGGCCATGCTTAAGCAGATCGAGCAGGCCGAAAAGAGAAATGTTTACAAGCCTGAATATTACAGGGGCCTGTAAGAGAGGGTAATGGGAATGACATATATCGGTTATTTGTCTGCGATAATTATATTCGCTTCCATATGGGCAACGTTCGCCACGGGCAGGAAAAGCTGGCTGGTCACGGCTTTCTGGGCGGGAATAATGCTTATGATGAGCCTTGGGGCGAAAAGAGGGCTTGAGATAAACGGCCTTTGTCTTTGTATCGCCTTTTTCGAGACCGCTTTGAGCATCAGGGCGATATACGGCGTTATCATATGGAATCAGAACTTTAAGGATAAGGGCGTTATCCTGCCGGCTGTTATTTACATAATAACGGTGATCCTTGTATGGTACTGCGTCGCGCAGACACAGAAAAACGGATATATTCCCGACCTGATGAATTTCAGGGGAGAGATGGGAACGCTGAGGAAACTGGTCAATTCTGTTATAATTCTGGCGGTGTCAGTTCCTCCCACGTATATCGGTCTTCTGAGGTTTGAGAGATTTTTTTCCAACGAGACGGATCTGATATTGCTGGACTGCAGGTTCTACACCAGCTCAATGTTTGGCGGGACGGCCTTTAAGGGGTACTATATGTACGGCATAAATAACGGCGTAAAATACTATTTCAGGATAACAAAGAGGACCTATTTTATGCTGAGGCTTGAAAACAGGCTTGTTATGAAAGTGCGGAAGGACCTGAGAGGCAATATATTCGCCGTAAAAAATCCTTGTCCGAAAAATCTTGAAAATGTGGCCCGAAGGGACATAAGAATGGCAAAAAATATCGCTCTGTCAGCAATTGTTTATGCCGTGATAATGGCGATAATACTGTGAAAATAAAAGCCGCGCTTCCTAATGTTTTCTAGAAAGCGCGGTTTTTTGGTGGCAGAGCTGCATTCTTATGTGTGAATATACGAAGCCGCATCAGGCATATACTCCATTAGGGAGGGTATGCCATGAATACAGCCGTTAAAACGATTAAAAAATATTTTGTCATATCTCAGCTATATGTTATGGCCTGCGTTGTGGCTGTACCCTTTGCTGTGTCAAGCTTTTACGGCCGTGATACGGCTGTTTCGGAACCGTCGGAGAGAGACAGCATCGAGCCTGAGGGAAAATATGTTCCGGCGGTGTCCTATACTGTGGGAGGTATGGATATTGACGAATACATAAAGGGAGTAGTCGCGGCGGAAATGCCGGTTTCATTCCCTCCGGACGCGCTGAAGGCGCAGGCGGTCGCCTCCAGAACATACGCTGTAAGGGCAATCGACAACGCTGATGCGGAGCTGACTTTCGACGATATAGGACAGGCGTATATTACGGTGGACAAGATGAGGGAAAACTGGGGAGAAAATTTTGACTCCTATTACGCCAAAATATGCTCCGCTGTGGATAGTACCGCCGGTGAGATAATGGAATACGACGGCGAACCGATATTGGCCGTGTTCCACTCGACCAGCGCCGGAACGACTGAGACGGCAGGGAATATCTGGAACTATGATCTGCCTTATCTGGTCAGCACTGACAGTGAGGGCGATACATACGCTCCGAACTATGAAAGCGTAAAGGTAATATCAAATGCCGGGATAATTTCTCTTATTAAGGCGAAATATCCGGATTTTACCGCCAATGAGGAGGAGCTTTTTGACTCGATAAAAATAAACGAGAGAAGCTCGGCAGGCTATATAACTGACATGACTGTGGCGGGAATGACCTTCACGGGTAAGCAGATACGTGAGGTGTTGGGACTTAGAAGCAGCAATTTTACTGTAGCCCTGACCGGGGACGGCATCGCGTTTACCACAAAGGGTTATGGACACGGCGCCGGAATGAGCCAGTACGGAGCCAAATATATGGCGGAACAGGGCGCGGATTACAGGGA
>CAZBNY010000028.1:0-14675 GCA_964493235.1 uncultured Lachnospiraceae bacterium | reverse complement strand
TTTATGATAGAATTTCTGATATGATAAATTAAAATACGTATCAGTCATACCCAGTTATATGTATATAATAAATGCCGTTATTCAGGAGGAGAACATATGGACAAAGTAATGAGCTATGAAGAATTTTTAATTCGTGTAAAGGACGGAATCGTGACAGAATCCGGCAACTGTCCTGTTACACCGGCGCTTCTTATATTTCAGGGCAAGTGGAAGGATCAGATCATGTATGAGCTTTGTATTCATGACCGAGTACGTTTCGGCGAATTGAAAAAAGCGCTTAACGGTATTACTAACACTATGCTTTCTTCCACTCTCAGGGCACTGGAGGCCGACGGTCTGATCGTACGGGAACAGTTTAACGAGGTTCCGCCCCACGTAGAGTATTCCTTTACCCGGAAGGGACGGGATCTGTATCCTATTTTCTATGAAATGATGAATTGGGGCTTTAAATATGAACACGACCTTTACAAAAACGGCGAAGAATAGTTTGAGTATACGCTCCAAACACTGGTGTCCACGCTTTTTTGCAGGTATAAAATTTCGTACTAAGTTAAAAAAAACTGCGTACTTGATAGCTTTTCCGTACCGGATATAATTGAATACAGAACAACCCGAAGATGCATTCTTATAATTAAGGAGGAAAAAGCTATGAATTATGATCTGCCGAAAAACTACTGGAAAGAACGTGACCCGAAGGGCAAGAAGGTCGAAAGGGATAAGCTGCTTGGCATAATTGAGGACTTCATCTCAAAACACAATGTAATGGGGCTTGCGACCGCTTGCGGCGATATAGTCCGCAACACTCCCGTTGAGTATGAGTATTTCGACGGCGCGTTTTGGTTTCTCAGCGAGGGCGGTAAGAAGTTTGACGGTCTTGAGGTAAATAAAAATGTCTGCCTCGCCATATTCGACCAGATGGAAAAGGGTATTTGCCGAGGCCTGCAGGCAACGGGCATCGCCCATGTACTTGAGCCTGACGAGCCTGAGTATTCGGCATATTTCAAACACACGAATATGTCTCCCGATACATTTTCTTCCCGTGTGCCTTATCCGATACCGATGATAAAGGTTGAGATCAGAGAGTTTGACTATTTTGACTGGGCACTGGCTAAAGAAAAATATCATGTTAGACAACATTTGGATATTTGATTAGCTTTGTGTAATTCCGCCTGCCGTATTTAAATATCCGAGAGCGTTCAATAAAAATGAGTCTGACGGTCGCGGCTGTTACGGCTCATTTTGCCTTTTTGCGTAATTTTAACAAATTCTTGAATAGTCAAACGGCAGTCCGGCTTTATAACAATATATCCGCCCTGTTCCATAAGTTTATGTTATAATAGAATAAGTTTTAAAAAGACAACAAAGGATCAACTAAGGAGTAAACTCAGATGAAAAATGAAACACGTAATGCCCCTGATAAAATCAAAATTCGCGGCGGACGGGTACACAACCTGAAAAATATTGACGTAGACATACCGCTCCACAAAATCGTCGGCATTGCCGGAGTATCAGGCTCAGGCAAGTCCTCGCTGGCGCTTGGTATTTTGTATGCCGAGGGATCGAGAAGATATCTGGAATCTCTCTCAACCTACACTCGCCGCCGTATGACCCAAGCTGAAAAGGCTCAGGTAGATGAGGTGCTGTATGTTCCGGCCGCCTTAGCCCTGCGGCAGCGTCCCGGCGTTCCGGGTATCCGCAGCACCTTCGGCACCGGTACGGAGCTTCTGAACAGCCTGCGCCTTATGTTCTCACGTCTGTCCAGCCATCGCTGCCCCAACGGGCACTATGTTGAGCCTTCACTTAACGTGGCCGCCGGTCTTGAGCTGGTATGCCCCGTATGCGGCGCCCGCTTTTTTGCTCCAAGCGCTGAGGAATTGGCCTTCAACAGCCAAGGCGCCTGCAAGCGGTGCGACGGAACAGGTATTGTCCGAACCGTAGATGAAACCACCCTTGTCCCCGACGACTCCATATCCATTGACGACGGCGCGGTCGCCCCTTGGCAGACCCTAATGTGGTCGCTTATGAAGGACATCGCCCGGGAAATGGGAGTGCGTACCGACGTACCCTTCCGTGACCTGACCGACAAAGAGAAGGACATAGTATTCCACGGTCCTGCCGTGAAGAAAAACATAATATATCAGAACAAAACGAGCGGAGCCGCCGGCGATATGGATTTTACCTATTTCAACGCTACCTACACCGTGGAAAACGCCCTGTCAAAAGTAAAAGACGAAAAGGGAATGAAACGCGTGGAAAAATTTCTACGTCAGGACATATGCCCTGACTGCGGCGGCACCAGACTCAGTGAACCCGCCCGTGCGCCTAAGCTTTGCGGCATCTCACTGGCGGAAGCCTGCGCTATGACTCTCTCGGATCTCACAAAGTGGGTAAACGGCGTTCCGTCATCGCTGCCCACTGAAATGCGTCCAATGGCCGAGAGTATATGCGAGTCATTCCATACAGCGGCTAAGAGACTTACGGACTTGGGGCTTTCCTACCTTACTCTCGACCGAGCCGCTTCAACCCTTTCCACAGGCGAGCGTCAGCGTATGCAGCTTGCCCGCGCGGTCCGAAACCGCACCACCGGAGTTCTGTATGTTCTGGACGAACCGTCGATCGGTCTGCACCCCTCCAATATAGAAGGACTGACAGGCGTTATGAACGATTTGCTTTCAGACGGAAACACCGTCATTCTGGTAGACCATGATACCAATGTGCTTAAGGAGGCGGATTGGCTCATCGAAATGGGTCCCGAAGCCGGAGCAAACGGCGGAACCGTCATAACTCAAGGAACCCTTGATGAGGTAGAGAAAAATCCCGATTCCCGAATAGGCAGGTTTTTAAGCGGCGAAGCAGTTATCGACATAGGAAACCATATTCCTTCGGAGCAAATGTTTGATTTGGGAACAATTCATCTTTCCACCTCCGAAATCCATACGGTTAAGCCGCTTGAGGCTGACTTCCCCAAAGGCAGGCTGATCGCTGTGACAGGCGTATCAGGTTCCGGCAAAACAACAATGATACTGGAGAGTCTTATACCTGCCCTGGAGGCCGCCGTTAAGGGCAGTAAACTGCCGTCTCATGTTAAAAGCATTTCAGCGGAAGGAATATCCCAGGTAAAGCTGATAGACGCTACGCCCATAGGCATCAACGTACGCTCTACTGTGGCCACCTATGCCAATATACATGACGAACTGCGAAAGGTATTCGCGCGTACACCCGACGCTAAAGAGCGCGGCTTCAAAGCAGGTGATTTTTCATATAATACGGGAAACCTTCGCTGTCCTACCTGCGACGGCACGGGTATCATCAGTCTTGACGTACAGTTCCTGCCTGACGTGGATATTCCGTGTCCCGACTGCGGCGGCTCCCGTTACTGCAAAGACGCGGGTCTCATTCATCGTGTTCCGAAAAAAGGCGGACAGGCCAATTCTCTGCCCGAGCTAATGGACATGAGCATTGACGAGGCGCTTTGCGCCTGTGCTGACCTGCCGTTAGTGACACGCAGACTACAGGTACTGCACGATCTCGGTCTGGGCTATCTGACACTCGGCGAAGAAACACCCAGTCTCTCCGGCGGCGAGGCCCAGCGTCTTAAATTGGCCAGCGAGATGGGCAAAGGACAGTCGGATTCTGTATTTGTTTTTGATGAACCGACGATCGGACTCCATCCGCTTGACGTTAAAACGCTGCTGGAGGTTTTCTGCCGTCTGATTGAAAACGGAGCGACAGTGATTGTTATCGAGCATGACTTGGACGTAATTAAAAATGCTGATTATATAATCGATATGGGTCCGGGCGGCGGAATACACGGCGGACAAATCGTCGCAAAAGGAACTCCGAATGAAATCTGCCAAAATAAAAACAGTATTACGGGAAAATATCTGAGCCGCTGCATATCAAATTAAGCTCGGCGGTAAATATTTTATCCGGGCACCAAACCGTTTATTTAAAAACTGACATAATATATAAAAACAGGCGCGTTCAAAAAAACAGCAATAACCAAAAGTCCTAAACAGTGTTGATTGTAAGCCAAAAAACTCAGGCGTACCAAAAAAGGTACTGCCGGACTTCTTAACACAATGACAGCCGTTTAGGACTTTTAGCATATATGTTTTCTTATGAGGTGCGGCATAAAGCTGCGCCTGTTTGTTAAAGACTTAATTTTATTTTACAAGGGCAGGTTTCTTATAATACTTGAACAGAACCTTTCCAAGTATGGCGTCCTCCTCGACGAACTTGTTTTCCCAAAAACGGGAGTCCAGCGAGTTGTTTCTGTTATCGCCCATCATGAAGTAACAGCCCTCAGGCACCTCATACGGTCCGTAATTCCCTTCCGTTATCTCCCTTGTGTAATCCTCCTCAAGAAGCTCCCCGTTTATGTAAACGCCGCCGTCTTTGACCTCAACAGTGTCTCCCGGCATACCGATAATACGCTTTACATAAAGGACCTTCTGCTCCGGGTCGTCAGGATATTTGAATATGGCCACGTCGCCTCTCTCGGGCTCACCGAATACATAGCTAAGTCTCAGCGCCACTACCCTGTCGCCCGCCATGACAGTGTTCTCCATCGAGCCGGTCGGCACATATGCGTTGACGATCACTACAAAATTAATGAAAAGTGCGATAGCCGCCGCAAGAATAATGGTCTTGATCCAGCTTGCTATCTCGTCCTTAGCTTTTTTTGTCATTTCATATCTCCGTCTTCTTCAGTTCCCTTCATTTCCTCACTTTCCTTCTGAGCCTCAAAAGCGGTGTCGTTTACGGGCGCATCATCGAGAATGTCTCCGTCGTTTGCCTCCTCCGTCATTTTGTTGAATTCAGCCTCATCATGCGTCTCCGCTTCAGGAATGACGTCCTCAAGCTCATTCTTTTCCTCGGGTTGCTCGCCAGTCTCCGGTTCTTTGGTCTTTTCCGCGAAATCAGCCTCAAAAATGTCGTCCTCGGCCTTTTTCTTCTTTACGTTTTCCCTGATGCTTTCAGCGGCCTCGCCGGCCTTTTCCCTTACGGTCTTTGCGGCCTTTTGGATCTCAGGCTTAGCCTCCTCGGCCTTTTCGCCTACGGTCTTGGCTACCACGCCCGCCTTTTTGCCGATGTTCTGGGCAAGGTTTTCAATTACACTTTCGGTCTTTGCAAAAACATTATTTAAACTGTCAGATATATCGCTTTTATTCGCGGGATCATGCAGAGCGTTCAGAAGCCTTTCCGCCTCGTCAGCGTTTATCATGCCGTTTTCAAGCATTCTCAGTATAGCCATTCTTTCTTCTTTCATAATATGCACCTCCGTTATATAAATTCTATTGTATCACAGAATACGGAAACCATACCACAATTTTATGAAATTTTAAGATTTTTATTTGCATTTTAATTGACTGACGGCAAAAAGACCGCTCACATAAGGCGGCTTGACTTAAGAAACTGACATATCATATTCCTTATAGCGCCGACCATAACGGGAGCGGTCCTGATATTTATTTCGCCTCCGCGGCCTTTTCAAGATTTTTATTGGCTCCGGCAAGCATAAGCCTTATTCTGTTAAGCTGGTTTACCTCACTGGCTCCGGGGTCATAGTCTACCGCAACTATATTGGCAAGCGGATAGCGTCTCCTTATCTCCTTGATAACGCCTTTTCCCACAACGTGGTTGGGAAGGCAGCCAAAGGGCTGTGTGCATACTATATTATTTACTCCGGTATGGATAAGCTCCATCATCTCGCCTGTCAGGAACCAGCCCTCGCCCGTCTGGTTGCAGAGCGAGACTATAGGCTCGGCATATTCGCCCAGCTTCTCGATATTGACAGGCGCCTCAAAGCGTTTGCTGGCTTCAAGTGCGTCTATCATAGGCTTCTGATAAAACTCAATGACCTTTATAGCCACGCCCGACATTGTTCTTGCCACACTTGTTCCACCCAGATATTTTTCCTTCTGTACGGAATTATAGCAGCTATAATGCCCAAATCCGAGAAGGTCAGGGACCACAGCCTCAGCGCCCTCTTTTTCAAGAAGGTTTACAATATCGTTATTGGCAAGCGGGTGGTATTTTACAAGTATCTCACCGACAACTCCTACCCTCGGCTTAACGATGTCAAGAAGCTCCAGCTCGTCAAAGTCCTTTATTATTTCCTTCAAATTCTTTTTGAATGTACCGAAATCAGCCTTGACTATGTCCTTTTTGACCTTTTCGTTCCATTTTTCATAAAGCGCGTTGGCCGAGCCCGGAACAGCCTCATACGGTCTTGTCCTATACAAGACTCTCATAAATGTGTCGCCATAGACCAGCGCCTGTAAGGCGTGATTGAGCATCTTAGGCGTATATTTAAGTCCCGGGTTTTTCTCAAGTCCCTGGGCGCTTACGGATATTACCGGTATCTGCTCAATTCCGGCGTTTTTAAGCGCCTTTCTTATGAAGCCTATATAGTTCGTGGCACGGCAGCCTCCGCCGGTCTGGGTTATAAATACAGCCGTATTGTCAAGATCATACTCACCCGACTTAAGCGCCTTTAACAGCTGGCCAACTACTATAAGTGCCGGATAACAGGCGTCGTTGTTTACATACTTAAGTCCCACATCAATGCTTTCTGGATCATACGCAGGAAGAACAACTATATTGAAGCCGCAGGCCTTCAGCGCCGAGCCGAGCACATCAAAGTGTATAGGCGACATCTGCGGACATAATACCGTATAGTTCTTTTTCATTTCCTTGGTGAATATAACTCGTTTAAGGGAAGCGTCGCCCTCTTTGACGGTTATTCCCTTCTCGTTTCTGTCCTCTATAGCGGCTATAAGCGAACGGATACGTATTCTTGCCGCTCCAAGGTTGCTTACCTCGTCAATTTTAAGAGTAGTGTATATCTTTCCGGCCGCGACAAGTATATCCTTAACCTCGTCGGTTGTTACCGCGTCAAGACCGCAGCCAAAAGAGTTGAGCTGTATAAGCTCCAGATCCTTTCTGGTCTTTACAAAGGCCGCCGCCTCATAAAGACGTGAGTGATATGCCCACTGGTCCCTTACGACAAGCGGTCTTTCCACCTGTCCGAGATGCGCAACCGAGTCCTCGGTGAATACAGCCATATTGTAGCTGGTGATAAGCTCGGGTATTCCGTGGTTTACCTCCGGATCAGTATGATAGGGACGTCCCGCGAGGACGATACCGGTCATGTTATGCTCCTCTATGTATTTGAGGGTCTCCTCGCCCTTTTTGTGCATATCCTCTCTAAAGGCCGTCCATTCATTCCAGCCCTTTTCCACAGCGGCGTCCACCTCGGCCTTGCTGACTCCGTACTTAGCCAGCTCCTCGGCCATTCTCTTTTTAACAACGTCCTGATTTGTAAGCGTAAGGAAAGGATTTACAAATTCCACGTCGCCCGCTCTCAGGTCCTCAACATTATTTTTTATATTTTCCGTATATGACGCGACTATAGGGCAGTTATAGTTATTGTCCGCCGCCATTATATCCTTTCTCTCATAGGGAATACCGGGATAGAATATTCTCTTAACTCCGGCCTCCAGAAGCTTCATAATGTGGCCGTGGGCCAGCTTTGCGGGATAGCATACGGACTCGCTCGGTATGGATTCCATACCGGCCTCATAGACCTTCTTGGAGGATACCGGCGAAAGCTTGACGGAAAAACCGAGTTCCGTAAAGAAGGTGAACCAGAACGGATAGTCCTCATACATATTGAGCACTCTCGGTATGCCGATCACGCCTCGTTTTGCCTCATTTTCAGGTATAGGCTCATAATCAAATAATCTGTGAAGCTTGTAGTCAAAGAGGTTAGGCACGTCCTTGGACGCCTTCTCTTTGCCAAGTCCCTTCTCACAGCGGTTTCCTGTTATGAAGCGTCTGCCGCCGGAGAAATTGTTTATCGTAAGCAGACAGTTGTTCGTACAGCCGCCGCATCTTACAAGGTTCGTCTTTATCTCAAGGCTGTTCATGGCCTCTCTGTCGATCATAGTTGTCTTATAGCCTTCTTTATATTTGTTTCTGGCTATAAGTCCGGCTCCGAAGGCTCCCATTATTCCGGCGATGTCAGGGCGAACCGCCTCACGTTCGGAAATAAGCTCAAAGCTCTTTAATACGGCGTTATTATAGAAGGTTCCGCCCTGAACGACTATGCTCTTGCCAAGCGCCTTGGGGTCGGATATTTTAATAACTTTAAGCAGGGCGTTTTTGATAACGCTGTAGGCAAGGCCGGCAGAAATGTCGCTGACCTTAGCGCCCTCCTTCTGGGCCTGCTTTACTCTTGAGTTCATAAATACCGTGCATCTTGAGCCAAGATCGATAGGATTCTCTGCGAAAAGGGCCTCTTTGGCAAAGTCCTGCACGCTGAAATTCAGAGATTTCGCGAAAGTCTCTATAAATGAGCCGCAGCCCGATGAACATGCCTCATTGAGCAGTACGCTTTCGATAACCCCGTCTTTGATCCTGATACATTTCATATCCTGTCCGCCGATGTCAAGTATAAAGTCAACGTCCGGCTTAAAGAAAGCCGCGGCCTTATAGTGGGCAACCGTCTCTATATATCCGAGGTCTATCATAAGAGCCTCTTTTATAAGGCCCTCTCCGTATCCTGTTACGCATGAATTCTTGATCTCAACGCCCTCCGGCATAATATCATACAGCTCGTTCAGCGACTTTATGACTACCTTAAGGGGATTGCCCTCGTTACTGGCGTAAAACGAATATAGCAGCGAGCCGTCGTCGGCAACAAGCGCCGTCTTTGTCGTAGTTGAACCGGCGTCGATGCCAAGGAAGGCGTTTCCTCTGTATTCCGAAAGCTCCCTTTTCGGTACGGAAGCCTTTTCATGTCTTGCGTTGAACTCATTATATTCTTCCTTGCTCTTGAAAAGCGGTGAAAGCCTCGCTATCTCAACGGCAAGAGTGTTATTTTTTCCGATATTATTGATAAGCTCCTCAAATCCCTCGGACTTTTCCCTGTCGGAGGATATGGCCGAGCCAAACGCCGCGAAAAGGTGTGAATTTTCCGGCAGGAGTGTCGTCTCGTCCGTTAATTTGAGCGTCTCGACAAATCTTACCCTAAGCTCTGAAAGAAAGTGCAGAGGGCCGCCTAAAAAGGCAACATGGCCCCTGATAGGCTTTCCGCAGGCAAGTCCGCTTATTGTCTGGTTTACAACGGCCTGAAAGATAGAGGCAGCCAGGTCCTCCTTTGCCGCTCCCTCATTGATAAGCGGCTGTATGTCAGTCTTGGCGAAAACGCCGCAGCGAGACGCTATCGGATATATCGTCGTATGTGACTTCGCAAGCTCGTTTAATCCGCCGGCGTCCGTCTGGAGAAGGCTTGCCATCTGGTCTATGAAGGAGCCTGTTCCTCCTGCGCAGATGCCGTTCATTCTTTCCTCGACATTGCCGCCCTCGAAGTATATTATTTTCGCGTCCTCTCCGCCGAGTTCTATCGCCACGTCCGTCTTAGGTATGACGGTCTCTATGGCCTTAGCCGTGGCTACGACCTCCTGAATAAACGGTATCCCTACCGCCTCTGAAAGAGATACACCGCCGCTTCCCGTTATCATGGCCGAAATCGGGTGTTCTCCGATTTCACAATATGCCTCTTTTACAAGTCTCTTTACTGTTTCAAGTATTTCGGAATAATGCCTTTCATATCTGTCAAAAAGAATTTTATTCTCGTCGTTTATAATTACGACCTTTACCGTAGTTGAACCGATGTCGATTCCCATTCTTAATAAATCCGCCATTCAGCCACCTCATTATCAATCTTCACAAGCTGTTTATAATGACTTTTTTAAGCCTGTTACCAATATATTTTTTATCAACCATATCAATATTAATTATGCCAGTATATATCTTACAAAAACATAAAAAAAATAACTCTTAGAGTCATCATATTCCTTTATAGCTATTCTATTTCAGAATGTATGGTCTATCTGAGAATGATTATACATTAGACAAAAAAATCTATCAATACAAAAATATTAACAAAACACACGATAATATTCAAAATAACGCCGATTTTTTTGTACATATCATTTTATTTACTGGACAATTTCAATAATCTACTATATAATATTTTTATAGGATGTATGAACATTAACAATTTTTTCATTTTATTTACTGATTCCAGTTTTTTGTCTTGTCGGATATTGGACGTTTATTACAAAGGGGATATGTTATGGAACACTTACCTGTTACACTTACGGAATTTGATAAATTGATGTTGGAGGAATACTGTGATCTTGCTGAATGTTTAGGTGAGTATCTCGGGAGCTGCTACGAGCTTGTTGTCCACAGCTTTGCCAGCTTCGACCATTCGGTAATAAAAATAGTTCATAATCATTCCGGCAGAAAAGAAGGCTCTCCTATTACAGACTTCGGTCTTAAAATGCTTTATGACATTAAGAAAAATCCTGATTTCAGATATATAACATACTATAACAAAAGTATGTCGGGAAAACCTCTTAAATCCTGCACAAACGCTATAAAGGGAAAGCATGGGAAGGTCATCGGTATGCTGTGCATAAATTTCTATATGGATTCTCCGCTTTATTCTTTTCTGGAATCAATAGGTTCATGCTCATCACAGAAGGAGAACATTATCAACGAGACCCTTGCGGAAAATGTTGACGAGCTTATTTCCGAAAAGCTTTCCCTCGCAAGGGACAAGGTCTTTGCCGACAGAAGCATACAAGCCGTAAACCGGAACAGAGAGATCATATTCTCGCTTTATTCCGACGGAATATTCAATATGAAGGATTCTGTCGTTAAGGTCGCCGCCCTGCTGGGCATCTCCAAAAACACCGTATATATGCACATACGAAATTTCAAAAACCAAAATAAAAACAAATAGAAATCAAGCCGAAATCCAAAAAGGACTTCGGCTTTTATTTTTACTATTACTTCAATTCAGCGATAACCTCTACTTCGCAGAGCATATTCCTGGGAAGTGTCTTAACAGCTACGCATGAACGAGCGGGTTTGCCTGTGAAGTATTTTCCATATACTGCGTTGAAAGCGGCAAAGTCGCCCATATCAGCAAGGAAGCAAGTTGTCTTTACAACATCTTCATAGCCGATACCGTTTTCCTCAAGGATAGCACCAAGGTTTTTGCAAACCTGCTCAGCCTGCTCCTCGATAGTTGTTCCTACAATCTCTCCTGTAGCGGGGTCAAAGGCAACCTGTCCTGATGTGAATAATAATCCGTTTACAGATACAGCCTGTGAATAGGGTCCGATCGCTGCGGGAGCCTTGGGTGTTGATGTGAATTTCATAAAAATTTACCTCCATACTTTATATTTTTATATAAACATCAGTATTAGCTTATCACCGAAAATAAATTACGTCAATAAAACAATACTTAATTTGTAACAAATTTTTCTTTTAAAGAGAAGAAAACGCTCTGTAGAGGACAGGTTTCTTGATATCGACCGCCACAGCAGGACAAAGTTCCTGACAGCAGAAACATCTTATACAATTTGCCCTCTCAAGATACGGACGCCCGTTCTTCATCTCTATAGCCTTGGGCGGACAATTGCCCGCGCATCTTCCGCAGCCTGTACATTTAGCCTTGTTAAAGTCCGGATATGGCTGAAGCGTATCGTTTATGAGCCGGCGGATAAATTTCGGAAGATTTTCCGTCACGTTTATAGGCTTTGTCGCCGGAACAATAAAATCCTTTTTCACAAATCCGTTTATATCGTCGCCGGTAAAGCTTATGCCGACAATGTTTTCCGGCCCCAGTCCCCTTTTTACGGCCTCGGCGCAGACAGGTATATCCTTTGGGTTTATGTTCAAAATATACGCTGAGGCTATGTCCAGCGCAAAAGGATCCTCAGAAGCCATTATCAGTCCGACGTGCCTTGGACTTCCTCCCGTAGGCCCGTTCCCCTCCATGCACTCAACGGCGTCAGTTATATTGAGCACCGGCTTTGCCAAAAGGCATATGTCTATCAGGGCATTGGCGAAATCGGTTATGTTGGAGCGGTTCAGATGATATTCGGCCTTCATGGTTCCGGGTATCATGCCGAACATATTTTTTACCGCTCCGGTCATTCTTGCCATGCTGTGTGTTTTCAGCTTGCAGACGTTTATGACCTTGTCGGCTTTAATTATCTCATCGACAACAGTGACCTTTTTTAAAAGCTTCCCCTCCGGAAATGACACCTCGTCAATGTCGGTATTATAGTTCAGCTCGGCGCCGGATGCTTCGGCGGCTTCTGTCATGCGGCAGGTCTTATATATCGATCTGAGCATCGTCTCGTTGAACGGGCCGCCCGGGCTTTCGGCTATGACCGCCCTTCCTCCGGCCTCGATCACCAGCTCTGCTACCGCCCTTATAAGGCTTGGGTGTGTTGTCGCCGCCTCCTCGGGAGCCTTTTTCATAATGAGGTTAGGCTTTATGACTACTCTCTCGCCCTTTGAGACAAATTTGCCAATTCCGCCCAGCTCATCTATCTCCCTTCGGATTACCGCGCGCACTCTTTCGTATTCATAGTCCTCGCATTTATATAGAGAAACATTATACATTCTATCACTCCCTTGTTGTTTGATTATATCAGTATTTGTGATATAATCAATAGCAGAATCGCTTAAGATTTAATTAAAGGAGATAAGCTGAATGAAAAAAGATTTTGTTACAAACAACCGCAAAAAAGTATTTGATAAAATGCTCAATAATTCTATTCTTGTACTTTTTAACGGACGCGCGCCCTATAAACGGGGCGACGAGCGCTATCAATTCTCTCCGGACAGAAATTTCTACTACGTGACGGGACTTGACCGTGAAAACGAGATGATCATGTTCGTAAAAACCGATACGGCTCAAAACGCTACGCTTTACATCGAGAGAGACAACGGCTATCTTGCCAAATGGGTAGGCTCGAATATAACCCCCGATGAGGCCAGGGCCCGATCCGGAATATCCGATATCTCCTACACCGACAAATTTCTTGAGGACGTAGCCGAGACAGTATTCAAAAACAATATCGCCCATGTCTATGCCGACCTTGAGGACAGGGACTGGAACGCCGACGAAACCGAGGGACTTAAATTTGCCTGCGAGTTCAGGAAAAAATATCCCTCTGTCGAGCTGCTGGACGCGTATCCGTTCTTTGCCGATCTCAGGATAATAAAGGAGCCCTATGAAATCGACCTGATGCGCAGGGCGATAAAGATAACTGCCGACGGCCTTGAGGCAATGATGAAAAATTCCAAGGCGGGAATGTATGAATATGAGCTTGAGGCGTATTTTGACTTTGTGCTTACTAAAAACGGAGTTCGGGACAAAGCCTTTAAAACGATAGTCGCCTCGGGCGAAAGGGGCACCATACTCCACTACAGCGACAACACGTCGATCGCCGAAGACGGGGACCTGGTGCTCGTGGACTGCGGAGCTCAGTACGGCTACTACAACGGGGACATAACAAGGACCTTCCCCGTAAACGGAAAATTTACGCCCCTTCAGAAGCGGATATATGACATTGTTCTCGCCGGTCAGCGTAAGGTGATAAACACGATAAAGCCCGGCGTAAGGTTCTCCAGACTCAACGAAGTTCTAAAGGAGCATTATTTCGAGGAGCTTAAAAAAATCGGTCTTGCGGAAAAATACGAGGACGTATCGAAATACTATTATCACGGCGTAAGCCACTATCTCGGCGCCGAGACCCACGACATAGGCCGGTACGGCGACAGACTGCTGGAGCCCGGAATGGTGCTGACTGTCGAGCCCGGACTTTATATCGAGGAATATAAGATCGGCATAAGGATAGAGGACGACGCCCTTGTTACCGAAAACGGCTGCGAGCTGCTCTCGGAAGGATTTATGAAAACAACGGAAGAAATAGAACGATTTATGGGTAAATGATATGGAATTTAAAGAAGCGGATCTATATCCGCCTGTACAGGAATATTTTGCGTCCCTCGGCTATGACGTTCAGGCCGAGGTCAAGTCCTGCGACCTTGTGGCAAAGAAGGACGGGGAGACTATAATAGCGGAGCTTAAAAGGAACTTCTGCCTGAAGCTGGTCTATCAGGCGATAGAGCGTCAGACGATCACGGATTTGGTATATGTCGTCATTCCACGCCCCAAAAAAGGCGCTAAGGGAGCCGAGTGGCGGCATATGCTTAAGCTGATGAAAAGGCTGGACATCGGCATAATCACAGTTGCCCTTGACAGTCCCCTGAAAACCGTGGACGTTGTCGCCGTTCCCGAGGGTATGGCCCGCCCCAAAAACTCGTCAAAGAGCGTTTCCCTTAACAAAGAGACCGAGGCGCGCAACCTACGCACAAACACGGGCGGAGTTACTAAAACAAAGATAATGACGGCATACAGGGAGAAAAGTATATACGTTCTCTGTATTGCCGAAAAGCTAGGCGAGGTGCGTCCGGCAGAAATCAACAAAATACTCGGCGAGCCATATGCCGGGACTATAGTCAGCCGAAACTTCTACGGCTGGTTCAAAAAAATCTCCAAGGGAGTATACGGCATCAGCGACAAGGGACGTGAGGTACTTAACGGCGGAGAATATCCCGAAGCCGTTGAGTTTTACAGAAAAAAGGCGGAAACAGACGGTATAAATGGAAATCGATAGGGTTTCTTCTTACACTCTCCGAGTGTGGGGGTAATTTGCGGCCCTACAGGTCGCAAGGTGGATTCTCAGGGGGAAGGGAAATCTCAGAGTACACCTTAGCCTCTACAATGTCGG
>CAZBNY010000027.1:0-15346 GCA_964493235.1 uncultured Lachnospiraceae bacterium | reverse complement strand
TACGGATAAGGCAAACGGGACAATGGCATTGGCCTTTTCAACCATAAAAGAGACCGAGGCACGCATAACAGACGGTATATCGCCTGAAGATCTGGCAACATTTTTTAAAGTGATCGATAAGATGAAATCAAACCTGTGCGTAAAGCTTGACACAAACAATAAACATCATTAAGGAGGTAAAACACAATGGGTATGATAAAACAACTGTCGAAATCCGTACGTCAGTATAAAAAGGATTCCATACTCGCCCCCGTTTTCGTGGCCGGAGAGGTCGCCCTTGAGGTACTTATTCCCATGATAATGGCTAACCTTATAGACTTCGGAATAAATGTAGGCGACATGAATTACGTAATAAGAACGGGTCTTATACTTGTGATACTCTGCATGGCCTCGCTCTTTTGCGGAGCCACAAGTGGAAAATACGCGGCCTCGGCCTCGGCCGGCTTTGCCGCGAATCTCAGACAGGATATGTACTACAAGGTACAGGAGTATTCCTTCAAAAACATAGATAAATTCTCAACGGCGTCTATCGTAACAAGGCTTACGACGGACATAACCAATGTTCAGCAGGCGTTTATGATGCTGATTAGAGCCGCGATAAGGGCACCGATAATGCTGATATGCGCATTCTTTGCCGTACTTAGAATTAACGGTAAAATTGCTCTTATATATTTTTTCGTAATTCCCGTGCTTGGAATCGGACTTTATTTTATATCCAGCCACGCCCACCCCATTTTTAAAAGGGTGTTTAAAAAGTACGATAAACTCAACGCCATCGTTCAGGAAAACCTGAGAGGAATAAGAGTTGTAAAAACCTTTGTGCGCGAAGACTATGAGATCAGCAAATTCACGGACTCATCTAAGGATATTTACAACGATTTCACAAGAGTTGAAAAGCTGCTTGCGCTAAACAGTCCTCTTATGCAGCTTTGCATATATTCCTGTATGCTTCTTTCCTCATGGATCGGCACAAAGCTCATAATAGGCGGAGAAATGCTCACCGGAAATCTGGTTAGCATAATGACCTACACAATGCAGATGCTTATGAGCCTTATGATGCTATCTATGATATTCGTAATGCTCACAATGGCTAAGACATCCGGAGAACGTATATGCGAGATACTAAACGAGGTTCCGGACATAAAGGATAATGACGAGCCTGTATATGAGGTAAAAGACGGTTCCATTTCTTTCAAAAACGTCGATTTCAGCTATGCCGCTGACGAGTCAAAGCTCAGTCTCAAAAACGTCTGTCTTGATATAAAATCCGGCGAGACAGTCGGCATAATCGGTGGAACAGGCTCCTCCAAATCTACCTTTGTTTCTCTTATTCCACGTCTTTACGACGTCACAAGCGGCTCTGTGGAGGTCGGCGGAAGGGACGTAAGAGATTACGATATAGAGGCTCTCAGAAACGACGTGGCTGTAGTCCTTCAGAAAAATGTCCTTTTCTCCGGAACAATAAAAGAAAATCTTCGCTGGGGCGATGAAAGCGCGACGGACGAGGAGATTATAAGGGTATGCAGGCTGGCCTGTGCCGATGAATTCATTGAGCAGCTTCCGGATAAATATGACACCTATATAGAGCAGGGCGGAACAAACGTATCCGGCGGCCAGAAGCAGAGGCTTTGCATCGCCAGGGCGCTTCTCAAAAAGCCTAAAATACTTATTCTCGACGACTCCACCAGCGCCGTTGACACAGCTACGGACGCTAAGATAAGGAAGGCGTTCAAGGAGGAAATACCGAACACGACCAAACTCATAATCGCCCAGCGTATATCTTCCGTTCAGGGCGCTGACAAAATAATCGTCCTCGACAACGGCAGGATAAACGCTGTTGGAACCCACGATGAGCTTATAAAGACAAACGTCATATACAGAGAAGTATATGAATCACAGGTAAAAGGAGGCGAGGAATAATGGCTGAAAACACAAGACCCATGCAGGGTCCCCCGGGAAGAGGCGCCAGAGGCCCTAAGCCAAAACTGGACAATGCTTCAAAAACCATAGGCCGCCTTATGTCCTATGTCGGTAAATACAAAATACAGTTTATAATAGTAATAATATGTATCATTATCAGCTCGGTGGTAGGCGTAAAAGGCTCGCTTTTCATACAGACTGTTATAGATGACTATGTTACGCCTATGCTCACCACGGGAAGCAAGGATTTCACCGCCTTCTCACAGGCCATACTTAAAATGGGCATAATATATCTGGCAGGTATAATCTCCACTTTCCTCTACAACAGGATAATGGTAGGCATATCTCAGGGCGTACTTAAAAACGTGCGTGACGATATGTTCTCGCATATGCAGACGCTTCCGATCAAATATTTTGATACGAATACCCACGGCGACGTAATGAGCCATTACACCAACGACACCGATACGCTTCGCCAGATGCTGTCACAGTCTCTGCCAATGTTTATTTCTTCCTTAATAACCATTGTGTCCGTGGCTGTCGCTATGATAAAATCAAGTATATGGCTCTCGCTCTTTGTGGCGGTATTCATCTTCCTGATGCTCAACGTCACAAAGAAGATCGCCGGAAACTCGTCAAAATATTTCGTAAAACAGCAAAAATCACTCGGCGAGCTTAACGGCTACATCGAGGAAATGATAAACGGTCAGAAAGTAATCAAGGTTTTCTGCCACGAGGAAAAGGCAAAGGACGGCTTTGACGCGAAAAATCAGGCTCTCCGTGAGAACATGGCTAACGCCAATAAATATGCCAACATACTTATGCCTGTAATGGGAAATCTCGGTAATCTCGAGTATGTATGTATAGCTATTCTTGGCGGCTTTATGGCTATCAACGGTTTCGGGGGACTTACCCTTGGTATAATAGCCTCATTCCTGTCACTTTCAAAGAGCCTCACAAACCCCATCACTCAGGTCTCACAGCAGCTTAACTCTGTCGTAATGGCCCTTGCCGGAGCGGAGCGTATATTTGCCCTCATGGACGAAAAACCTGAAAACGACGAAGGCCGGGTAACTCTTGTCAACGTAGAGAGGGACGGCGACGGACTTAAGGAGACTAAAAAGCATTCAAGGCTCTGGGCCTGGAAGGTCCCCGCTGACGAAGGCTTTGATTATGTTGAGCTTAAGGGTGATGTGCGGTTCCATAACGTAGACTTTGCCTATGAGGAGGGCAAGCCGATACTGCATGATATATCGCTGTTTGCCAAACCCGGACAGAAGATCGCCTTCGTAGGCGCTACCGGTGCAGGAAAGACCACGATAACAAATCTTATAAACCGTTTCTATGACATACAGGAGGGCACCATAACCTATGACGGAATAAACGTCAAGGACATAAAGAAGGACGACCTCAGACATTCCCTCGGAATAGTCCTTCAGGACGTAAATCTCTTTACCGGAACGATAATGGACAACATACGTTACGGCAGGCTTGACGCCACCGACGAGGAGGTAATCGCGGCCGCCAAGCTGGCGAACGCCCACGACTTCATAATGATGCTTCCTGACGGATACAATACAATGCTTGAGGGCGACGGAGGTTCCCTCTCACAGGGTCAAAGACAGCTTATATCCATCGCGAGAGCGGCAGTAGCCGATCCGCCCGTAATGATCCTTGACGAGGCCACGTCCTCCATCGACACAAGGACGGAGTCCATCGTACAGAAGGGCATGGATTCGCTCATGGAGGGCAGGACAGTATTTGTAATAGCGCACAGACTTTCCACCGTCCAGAACTCAAAGGCTATAATGGTTCTTGAACACGGAAGGATAATAGAAAGAGGCAGCCATGAGGAGCTTATAGAGCAGAAGGGTAAATATTATCAGCTCTATACGGGAGCCTTTGAGCTGGAATAAGCCGGAGGGAGATTAAACAATGAAAGAAAAATTTCAAAGATTTATGTATGGCCGCTACGGCAATGATGAACTGAACAGGCTTATATCAATAATAGCTCTGGTTCTGCTCATACTGGCGTTAGTCCTGACCAGGGTCGAGGGTGTTTTAGGCTCTGTCTGCTGGATATGCGGAGTAATCGCGCTGATACTCTGCTACTACAGAATGTTTTCAAGGAATATAGCCAAACGCTCCGCCGAAAACCAGAAGTTTCAGTCCTACCGCTACTCTCGGGCCGTAAAAAAACAGCGTCTTAAAGAGCGCGCCGAGCAAAGCAAGGACTATAAATTTTTCAAATGCCCAAAATGCGGCGTTTTGAACAGAATACCAAAGGGCAAGGGAAAAATACAGATCACCTGCCCCAAATGTGGAGAGCAATTCATAAGAAAGAGCTGATTTTATGTTCGGATATGTTACCGCCCATACGGAGACGCTGACTGATGAGGAACTCAAAATATATAAGGGAATGTACTGCGGGCTGTGCCGCACGCTTAAGGCAAGGTACGGCGGCTTAAGCCGCCTGACCGTTACCTATGACATGACCTTTCTTATACTTGTGCTGTCCTCCCTCTATCCCGAAGGAGAGGACACAGGCTCTGAAAGGTGTGTGACACACCCTGTCAAACGTCATGACTATATTGTAAATCCTTTCACCGAATACGCCGCCGATATGAACATAGTCCTGACCTATAACAAACTGCTGGACGACTGGAAGGACGACAAAAACATAGCTGCAAGGCTTTCGGCGGCATATTTCAAAAGGGACTATGACAGGATATGGTATAAATATCCGAAGCAGTGCGCCACTGTAGAGCGGTGCCTGTCCGAATTGGCCGAGGTCGAGAGAAAGGGCATACTTTCCCCTGATATTCCATCCGGCATATTCGGCAGGCTTTTGGCCGAGATATTCATAACCAGGGAGGACGAGTATTCTCAAACGCTCCGCCGCTCGATGGCGGCACTGGGACGGTTCATATATATCATGGACGCTTGGGACGACCTGAGCAGCGATATTAAAAAGGAACGCTATAATCCGCTCACGTCCATAGATTCCTCGATCATGGAGTCGGTCCTGACTATGCTTATATCGGAATGCGCCGAGACCCTGTTTACCCTTCCCCTCAGCAAAAACGAGGGCATAATAAAAAACATAATATATTCCGGTGTCTGGACACGGTATTCGCAAAAAACATCAAATGGTGCTAAAGGCGGCGAAAAAACAGACGGCATATCTTAAATATCCATTAAATCGGCAGTTTTTCCCTTCCAAAGGCGAAGGGTTTGGGTTATAATAAATAAAATAAAGCAGGTGCGAGAGAGGAAATTCCATAATGACAGAGGATCCATATAAGGTGCTTGGAGTGTCACCCACAGCATCAGACGATGAAATACAAAAGGCATACCGCAAGCTTGTCAAAAAGTATCACCCTGACGTAAACCCGGGCGACGAGAGCGCCGAGAGAAAAATGCGTGAGATAAACGCGGCCTATGACCAGATAAGAAATATCCGTGAGGGCAAGTCCGCCTACGGTTCCGCAAACTCTCAAGGCTACGGCGGACAGGGCTACGGCCCTCAAGGCTATGGCGGTTTCTCATGGGAGGATATATTTGGAGCCGGTTTCGGCGGTTTTGGCGGAGGTCAGGCAAATCAGGAGGCTACTACGGAGCTTACCGCCGCCAGGAACTATATAAATACGGGCCACTACCGGGAGGCGCTTAATGTGCTTAATTCCGTTGACCTGAGTATGAGGGGCGCAAGATGGTACTATTTTCACGCCCTCGCCAACTATGGCCTCGGAAACAAGATAGAGGCCATGAGCAGCGCCGAACAGGCGGTGAATATGGAGCCTGACAATATGGAATACCAGCAGCTTTTAAACAGACTTAAAAACAGCGGTTCGGCATATCAGCAGTTTGGCGGCGGTACTCCTGTCGTCTGCGGAAACGGAAGTATATGCCTGTCTTTCTGCCTGGCGAATCTTCTGTGCAGGCTCTGCTGTTTCCCGTGGTAAAATACACCTGTTCAAAATCAAAAGAGGAATTCCGCATATCACAAACATTAACAGCCCGAATGGGCTGCTATTTTTTACCCGTATTTATAGGTTCAGTTCTTTTCGGTTTATGCGTCGAAAAAGCTAAATACTCTTAACAGGAGAGTGGTCTGAAAATGTCAAAGTTAATAACGCTTGACGAAAACACTCCGTCAATCAAATATTTGTGCAAAAAGGATAAGCGTTTTCAAAAGGTTTTTGCCATTATCGGCAGCATATCCTATGAGCTTCATGAAGATGGTTACTCCTTTCTGATACATGAAATAATAGAGCAAATGCTTTCCATAAAGGCCGCCAACGCTATATATGGCAGGCTTGAGGCGCTTTGCGGCGGCTTAATCTGCCCCGACATGATCAATTCACTTTCTGATGAACAGATTTTAAGCATCGGTACTTCAAGAGGCAAGGTCAAAGCGATCAGAAGCCTGACACAGGAAATAGAAAATGGAAACATCGTATTTTCTGAATTAGAAAATATGCCGGACGCCGATGTGTTGAAGATATTGACCAGCGTTCACGGAATAGGAATGTGGACTGCCAAAATGTATCTGTTATTTGTGCTGAACAGGCAGGATATATTGCCGTTTGAAGACGTCGCCTTTTTGCAGGGATATGGGTGGGTCTATAAAACAGATGACTACTCGCCCGCCGCTGTCAGGAAAAAGTGCGGGAAATGGAAGCCGTATTCCTCTATCGCCGCAAGGTATATGTATCAGATCTTAGACAGAGGATTGACAAAAGAAGAATTTCATCTTTTCAAATGAAGGGCCAATCAGTGAGCACGTGACAGCAAAGCCTGTTTTTATTCCGACGATATTAAATGAGCCTGACCGCATACAGCAATGCGGTTTGTATATTTTTTTGAGAGTTTGGTTTCGGACAATACATATCCTTGATTGAGGCCATAATAAAATGGTATAATAAAGCTTAAGATGGGTATTCCGGATATAGGACCGACCCATTCATAAACTCTTCAGGTCCGGGAAACGAAGCGTTTCCTGAATCCGCAGGCGTAATTCATTTTCGCCGAGGAGAAGTCCGTCCTATGAATCGGACTTCATACCTTAATTTAAAACAAGTCGAAAACCTGTTTTTGAATTTCTAGCAAAGGAGAATTACTATGTACGGTTTTGTCAGATGCGCGGCGGCTGTTCCTAAGCTCAGGGTCGCCGACTGTAAATATAACGCAGGAGAGATAATCAGGCTCATTAACGCCGCGTCCGCTAAGGGCGTTGAACTGGCTGTATTCCCTGAGCTTTGCGTAACAGGCTATACCTGCGCCGACCTTTTCATGCAGTCTGCCCTGCTTTCGGCCGCTGAGGACGCTCTCCAGCTCATAGCCGAGGCCACAAAGGGCAGGAACATCGCTGTTGTCGTCGGCCTTCCGGTTAATATAGGCAACAGCCTTTATAACTGCTCCATCGCCATTTATGACGGAACTATTCTTGGGGCCGTTCCAAAGACCTATATACCTAACTACAGCGAATACTACGAAAAACGCTGGTTCAAGAGCGGCAGAAACCTCACCGGCGGCATTTCACTCTGCGGACAGGGCGTCCCTATCGGCACCAATCTTGTTTTCGCCGCCGAGGGCATAGAGAATTTTACATTCGGAATAGAAATATGCGAGGATCTTTGGGCAAATATTCCGCCGAGCTGCAATCTTACGCTTTCCGGCGCGCTTATCATCGCCAACACCTCCGCCAGCAATGAGCTCGCTACCAAAAACGAATACCGTCTTTCCCTTGTCTCCAATCAGTCGGCAAGGTGCATATGCGGATATGTATATTCCTCGGCAGGCATAGGTGAGTCCACTCAGGATATGGTTTTCAGCGGTCATTCCATTATTTGCGAGAATGGCTCCCTGCTCAATGAGGGCGAACGTTTCTCACTGGAAAACGAGCTTATAATATCAGACATCGACACCGAGCTGCTTGCCAATGACAGGCGCAAAAATATGAGCTACGGCGACGCTGACGCTCCCGAGGCCAATATAATCACCTTCCCTATGTATGATAGGGTAAAAAACGATTTGCAGAGATATATCCGTCCTCAGCCCTTTGTGCCCAAGGACGACGACGCGCTCAACAGAAGATGCAGCGATATTTTCAATATTCAGGTAGGAGGACTTGCCAAGCGTGTAATGCACACCAACGCGAAGTCCCTTGTTATCGGCATATCCGGCGGACTGGATTCCACCCTTGCCCTGCTCGTGGCGGTAAAGGTATGCGACTATCTGAAAATAGACAGGAAAACTGTTCTCGGCGTGACCATGCCGGGATTTGGCACGACCGACAGAACCTACAACAACGCCCTTTCGCTTATGTCGGCGCTCGGCGTAAAGTCAATGGAAATACCTATCAGCGAGTCGTCTTTGCTCCATTTCAAGAGCATAGGGCACGATCCCGAGGTCCACGACGTTACCTATGAAAACACTCAGGCAAGGGAAAGAACCCAGATACTCATGGATCTTGCCAACAAGGAGAACGGCCTTGTTGTCGGAACGGGCGACCTTTCGGAGCTGGCACTTGGCTGGGCGACCTATAACGGCGACCATATGTCCATGTACGGCGTGAATACAGGCGTTCCCAAAACCCTTGTCAGGGTCCTCGTTGACTGGGTAGCAAGGTTCGGCAGCCTTGACTCAAAGGCAGTCGATATACTCAGGGATATTCTGGACACTCCCGTTTCTCCGGAGCTGCTCCCGCCCGACAAGGATAACAATATCAATCAGAAAACCGAGGAGATAGTCGGCCCCTATGAGCTGCATGATTTCTTCCTCTACTATGTTGTGCGCTGCGGATTTTCTCCGAGGAAAATATATTATCTCGCGCTCAACGCCTTTGACGGAGCCTATGACAGCGCGACAATACTCAAATGGCTGAAAAACTTCTACAGAAGGTTTTTCTCACAGCAGTTCAAGCGCTCCTGCCTGCCCGACGGTCCTAAGGTCGGCACAATAAACCTTTCGCCCAGGGGCGATTGGCGAATGCCCTCTGACGCCGTGAATACGGTTTGGATGGAGGAGCTGGAAGAACTTTGAAAAGCGAAAATCTAAACTTTTTAGGTCGGAATAAATTATCAGCCTATGTCAGTATTCCATGCTTTACGCGAAAAGACAGGTAAGAAAAAACATTTCTTACCCGTCTTTATCATTGTATTACTCAATAACTGGCTTTCCGCTGGTTAACCTTGCTTTTTCTTCTTTGGTTTGGACTGCGGGAGCTCATCATAGGTGGCGGATATAAACCTTGCCATTAAATCACGGTCATCAACGCTATCCGCTCATTGGAGGAGACGATAGGTATCCCTCCCTCCAGGGTTCCCGCGGGACAGATGTATTTACAGAAGCCCGGTGAGCTTACGGCTAGCGGAATTATAATGACAAATACCGCCAGGACTACATATCTAATATAGGTCAGCCTTCTTGTAAGCTCATTTTTCTTAAGCTTCGGCAACGGGATCTTGTGAAGAAACTCCTGTATCAACCCAAAGGGACAGAAAAATCCGCACACCGCCCTTCCCAGTATAACGCCGAACATCAGCAGCGTTCCGACCACATAGAACGGCAGTCTTTTCCCTAAAACGGCTATTGCGTTTTGCAGACTGCCCAGCGGACATGAGGCGATTGCCCCCGGACAGGAGTAACAGTTAAGTCCCGGAACACATACGCTTTTAAGCTGTCCATAGTATAGCTGTCCGTCGGCAAAGCCTTTTATATTAGTGTTGTATACAAGGGCGCTTATGAGCTGGACATATTTTCTTTTAAAATTTTTAGCCAATTCCGATACACTCCAGACATACACGCACGCCTTTATTAAATACATCGGCGGCTCCGCCGTTTGCCGCGCCAGCTGCTATCATAATAACGGCGGCAGCGATGAAAACGATTCTTATACGCCTTGCTTTCATAAAATACCTCTCAGATAAACTTGACTGCCGTACCGTAGGCAGTAACCTCCGAGGCCGACTGCATTACAGAGCTTGTGGCCAATCTCATGCCTACAATGGCATCGGCGCCGTTTCGTTTAGCGTCGTCTGTCATTCTCTCAATGGCTATGCGCTGCGCCTCCTCGATCATCTCAGTATAGCCCTTGATCTCTCCGCCGACTATGGTTTTGAAACCGGCTCCGATGTCCTTACCGATGTGCCTTGAGTTAACGGTCGTTCCCTTTACTACAGCGATGACCTCATAGTTTCTGCCAATATTTTCTGTAGTTGAAATAATCATAAAAGACCCTCCCTTATTATTTACAGACTAAGTATAAACCAAAGGGAGGGCCTTTTCCATATATTTAAATTTATTGTAAGAAATGCTTTAATTCATTTTCAAGGTCAGATACCTTTTTCTTAACATTTTCATAAACTTACACTTGCGATTTTTCAAAAATATGATATAAAAAAGCAGGCGGGGACTCATTCCCACTCTTGCTTTCCAATATACCCCGTCTTAAATAAAAAGAAGCGGAAATTTTTTGGGATTTCCGCTTAATTTTTACTCCTCTACAGGGGCTTCTTCCGCAGCTTCCTCAACAACGGGAGCGTCGGCAGCCTTCTTTGAAAGGCTGATCTTTTTCTGGTCTGCGTGCACATCAATGACCTTAACCTTGATGATCTCGCCGATCTTAAGCTCGTCCTCGGGCTTCTCAACACGCTTGTCAGCGATCTGAGAAATGTGAACAAGTCCGTCAACGCCGGGCTCAAGCTCAACAAAAGCTCCGAAAGGAACCATACGTACTACCTTGCCCTCAACGATCGAGCCGACAACATATTTGTCAGCGGCAAGTGACCAGGGGTTAGGTGTAACATCTTTAAGTGAAAGTGAAATCTTGCTCTTTTCTTTATCTACATCAAGAACAACGACCTCTACAGAGTCTCCCTCTGCAAGTACATCTTTGGGATTTGAGATCCTTCCCCAGCTCATTTCGGAAATATGAATAAGTCCATCAACGCCGCCGAGATCAACAAACGCACCAAAGTCAGTAATTCTTGATACTGTACCAGTTACTTTCTTGCCTGCCTCAAGAGCTGCGAATACAGCCGCTTTTTTCTCCTCAGCCTCTTTTGCGAGGAGAGCCTTTCTTCCGCCGATGAAACGGCGTTTAGATTTATCAAGCTCGATAATGTTGAATGTGAGTTCTGTTCCGTCATAAACGCTGAGGTCCTCTACAAATCTTCCCGAAACCTGTGAAGAAGGAATAAATACCTGGACTCCGTTGACTACAGCAATGAGCCCGCCTTTAACGATTTTGACAACCTTACCTGTTACGGGTGTCTTTTCCTCGAAAGCCTTTTCGATCTCCTCCAAGCCCTTCTGGTTTTCAACTTTCTTTCTTGAAAGAAGAACATTGCCCTCGCCGTCGTTTACGCGAACGACAAACACTTCGATCTCGTCTCCAGGCTGTACTGTCTTGCTGGGAACAACACTCTTGTCGTTGCTGAATTCGTCCCTGGGGATAATTCCGTCTGATTTGTAACCCAGATTAACAGAAACTTCTTCGCCTGCCGTTGAAATAACTGTACCCTTAACAACATCGCCTGTATGTAAAGTTACAAATGACTCGTTAAGCATCTGCTCAAATGTAAGTTCCTCGCCCTCCATAGTATTTTTGACTTCGTCCATTTCGCTCATAGTAGTAATAACCTCCTTTATTATTGCAGGAGGAGTAGACGCTCCTGCAGTTATACCAATTCTATCATTAATTTTGTAATTATTCAACACCAAATCTTGAATTGTTTCAATATAATAAGTGTTTTGGCAATTTTTTTTGCAGATTTCATACAATTTTTGGGTATTTGAGCTGCCTTTGTCGCCAATTACCAACATCTTATCCACATTTTTAGATATTTTGACGGCTTCCTTCTGTCTTTCCTCCGTTGCGGAGCATATAGTATTATCAGCGGAAATTTTATCCGATTTTTCACTCAGTATGGCAAAAATGTCCTCATACTTGCTTTCTCTGAATGTAGTCTGTACCACTACAGCGTACTCCTTATCCACGGAAAGCTCGATTTTGGCGGCATCCTCGGCATTATCGACGATTATCGCCGAATTTCCGCACCAGCCGTTTATTCCCATTACCTCGGGGTGCTTGACGTCGCCTATGATAATTATTTCCTTTCCGGCGTTATGCTTGTCCCTTACAATGTTATGTATCTTTTTAACAAAAGGACAGGTCCCGTCAACATAGGCAATTTTTCCAGTCTCCAATTCGTCATATACGCTTTTGCCGACCCCGTGGGAGCGTATGATGACAGTAGCGTCCTCGCAGCCCTCCAGAGAATCCACCGAATGAACTCCCCTGGCGGCCAGATCGGCGTTTACATTTTTATTGTGTATGAGCGGCCCGTAGGTAACTATCCTGCCGCCCTTTTCTATTTCCCTATAGCAAGCCTCGATGGCCCTGTTTACGCCAAAACAGAAGCCGGCTGATTTAGCCGTTATTATTTCCATTATTTTTCACCTGTTTTTTCATATACGATTTTTAAAACTGCATCGGCTACCTCCTCGATCGTCATTCCGGTCGTATCGATCTCCACAGCATCGTCGGCCTTCCTTAACGGGTTATATTCCCTTGTCATGTCGTTACGATCCCTCTGTCTGATCTGCTCGATAACAGCCTCCAGCGTATCCGTTTTGCCCTGGGCCTCAAAGTCCTTAAGTCTGCGTTTTGCCCTTTCCTCGACACGTGCGTTAAGATAAATTTTCACCTCGGCGTTTGGAAGTACGACAGTTCCGATGTCCCTTCCGTCCATTACGACCGAGATCTGCTTGGCCAGCTTCTGCTGCATTTCCACAAGCCTGTCCCTGACCGGCACAAATGTGCCCACGTCAGAAGCTCCCTGTCCGACCTCAGCAGTCCTTATGAGCGAGGTCACGTCCCTGCCATTTAATATCATTCGCTGGACGCCGTCCTCCATTTCTATTCCGAGTATAATGTCGTTCAGAGCTTTATTTACCGCCTCTCCATCGGTGGTGCTTATGCCGTTTTCAATGCAGTAGAGAGCGACCGTCCTGTACATCGCCCCCGTGTCAACATATATTATACCCAGCTTTTCGGATAAAATTTTAGCAATTGTGCTTTTTCCGCTTCCGGCGGGGCCGTCAATGGCTATTGAGTAAATTTTCATATCGCAAATCCCCCTATCTTTTCAGGTCGGGCCTTAATCCGACCGCTCCTCTAAGGTAAGCGTGCTTCAGGGTTTTCCTGTCATAGTCCCCCTCGACCGTTACCATGACCCTTATGCACCTTCTGAGGCTACCCTCAACATACATTTCCTGAACACACATAAGAGCCGCTCCCGTTATGCCCATCTGTCTTACCGCCACAGCAGGATAAGCCTTGTCTATATCATTTGTGGCAGTGAATACAATAGACACTATATCGTCCGTATTCACGTTATTTCCGTCTATTATTTCCCTCATCATCTCGATCGTGGCCTCGTATATCTGTTCCCTGTCATTGGACTCGACCGTTATAGCTCCTCTTATTGACGCCGTCATTTGTTCTCCTCCAATCCTTCCGCCGCCGTATATCCGGTAGAAAAGGCTATCTGCAAATTGAAGCCGCCCGTATAAGCGTCCACGTCCAACACCTCTCCCACAAAATACAGTCCTTTTATTTTCTTGCTCTCCATAGTTGACGGATCGATCTCGTCGGTATTCACTCCGCCGCTTGTGACTATAGCCTCGTTAAAGCCTGTCGTCCCTGTTATATGGACGGGCAGTCCCTTAATAAGCTCACATAGTCTCCGTCTTTCCTCCCTGGTTATGTCATGTATTTTTTTATTTTCGTCTATTCCGCTCAACGATATTATTACCGGAATCATTTTCTGGGGCAAAAGATCGTTAAGCGCGTTTTTCATATCCTTGTTTATATACTTTTCAAAATCCCTGAGAAGCCTTGTATCCAGCGTCTTCATATCCAGCGCCGGCTTCATGTCTATATAAAGCGTAAAGTCCTCGTCAAACCGGTTCAGCAAGTGCCGGCTCGCTGACAATATCATCGGCCCGGATACTCCGAAGTGTGTGAACAGCATCTCCCCAAAGTCTTTATATGCGACCTTTCCCTTTTTGTTTTTTATGACTATGGCCGTATTTTTAAGGCTAAGGCCCATAAGCTCAGGGCAGAACCGGTCGTCAGACCTCAGCGGCACCAGTGACGGCAAAAGCGGCGTCACCCTGTGCCCTGCCTTTTTGGCGAACTTATATCCGTCGCCTGTGGAGCCTGTGCCGGGATAGCTCATTCCGCCGGTCGCGACAACCACCGCGTCAGCGGTGAAGCTCTTGCCGTCGGCGAGTATTATACCCTTTACGCTGCCGTCCTCAATTATTATGTCCCTCACAGGGCTTTCCATGTGCAGCCTTACGCCGCCCTTTTTCATATATTTCAGGAGGGCCGCGGCGACATCAGCCGCCCTGTCGCTGACAGGGAAGACACGCTTGCCTCTCTCGACCTTTGTCGGCACTCCCATTCTCTCAATCAGGCTTACGGTATCCGACGGCGTGAATTTATACAACGCCGAGTACATGAAATACGGGTTACCCGGAGTGTTCTCAATATGCTCCTCGGGGTCTGAGGCGTTTGTCAGATTGCATCGTCCCTTGCCTGTTATCCTTATCTTTTTACCCACCATGTTGTTTTTTTCAAAAACATCTACGCTGTGTCCCAGCTCGGCAGCGCGTCCGGCGCACATCATTCCCGAGGCTCCGGCTCCTATTACTATTATTCTCATTATTCTGTCCTCTGTGTTCAGCCGTGATAAATGCCGGCGCAGTGTTCCGACAGATGGGCGCTGTCATTGAGCGTCAGCAGCAGCCTTCTGTCCTTCTTTATCTCTATTATGGAAATCGCCGTGTTATCGATCCATGTCTTTGTGAACCAGCTATTGTCCAATCCCATTATGTACATTATCATAAGTCTGATTATTCCGCCATGTGACACAATAAGCACATTTCCGTCGTCATTTTCAAGTATTTTGTCAATTCCCGGCTTCAGCCTTCTAATGACGTTGTCTATATTGCCCTCGCCAGGGAAGCCATAGTTATGCGGCTCACGGATAAAATTGTCGTATACGTCGCCGTATTTTGCCCTGAGGTCCAAAACGGTCATTCCCTCCCACTCGCCAAAATGTATCTCTCTGAAGGCGTCCACGGCGTTTATCTCAAGGCCCTTTTCCTCGGCTATCGGCTCTGCCGTTTTCACCGCCCTCTTAAGCGGTGAGCAATAGATTTTATCAATGTTTATATTCTTAAACCTCGCCGCGGCGATCCTCGCCTGCATAAGGCCCTTCTCTGACAGCTCTATATCCGTCATTCCCTGATAGCGTCTCTCACTGTTCCAGACCGTTTCTCCGTGGCGCATAAAATATATTCTAAGCATATTACAACTCCTTAAGATAACGTATTTCTTTATCCGTAA